>JAGWVL010000053.1 GCA_018970885.1 Actinomycetales bacterium | reverse complement strand
CAGCAACACCAGAACAAATTGAATCTGCTCGCACCGATATTCAAGCAGCAATCGCACAAGCGGCAGCGGTAGTTCCAATTACAAAGGCAAAGACATTAGTTGCAGTTGCAGGAACAGCAACAACAGTTGCCGCGGCAGCCCTAGAACTACCGAAATACGATCGCTACTCAATTCACTTAGCTCGAATTTCAGCGCAACAAACACATGATGCAGCCACGATGTTTGCATCCAAAACCCGCGAACAACGAATCTCGCTGGGATATATGCATCCGGGTCGCGTCGATGTAATCGCAGCAGGCTCACTGGTTCTGTCAGAGATCATGAAGGCCACCGGCGCAACTGAGTTTGTAGCCTCTGAATCAGATATTTTGGATGGAATGGCATTTTCTCTTGCCCGTAATTAAATCGCTAAAGCTTCTTGATCAAAAGATTGTCACCTGCACTAGATGCCCACGCTTAGTTCAATGGCGTGAAGAGGTAGCTGTTGTAAAACGTAAGTCATATGAGAATGAAAAGTATTGGGGAAAGCCGGTTCCAGGATTTGGTCCTGACAATGCACAAATTGTGATTGTTGGATTAGCACCAGGTGCCCATGGAGCTAACAGAACAGGTCGAATCTTTACTGGGGATTCATCAGGGGATTGGCTCTATAAGGCGCTCCATAAAAATGGACTTGCAACTATTCCCACAAGCACATCGGCAAATGATGGACAAAAACTTATTGATACCCGGATTACCTGCGCGGTTCGGTGCGCTCCACCTGATAACAAACCTTCAACTGAGGAAAAAATCCAGTGTTCAGATTACCTAATTAACGAAATAGAACTTTTGATGCCGACCGCTCGTACCTTTGTAGCGTTGGGAAGTTTTGCCTGGAGTGCGATCATCAAAAGCCTTCGTGCATTGAATCACCAATTACCAACCCCTACACCAAAGTTCGGCCATGGTGAAAGTTTTACCTTTGTTGGAAGCGATGGTGTGAAACGTCTGGTCTTAGGCAGCTATCACCCAAGTCAGCAAAATACCTTCACCGGCAAATTGACGGAGCCCATGCTGAACTCGATTTTTAAGAAAGCTAAAAGTTTTAAATAGCTGCACTTTTGAGTTGAGCGATGTGACCATCAATGTGGTTTGCAGCAAGAGTAACTATCTGCAAAAGCGTTACCTCACCACGCTGCGGATGGGTTGAAATACGGCTCCAATCAGCATCAGTAGCATTCTTCAAAATCTCATAATTCATTTCATGTGATGCTGCTAGTGATTCAAGTGAGACTGTCACAGAACGCTTGCTGTACTGCAATCCCGTAGGAAACTTCTCTTCATCAAAAGGAACAATTGTGGGATTCTCTTCACACAAAGCATTTGCATATCTAACACCAAATTGAATCTCAGCATCTGCGATGTGATGAATTACAAATGCGCCAGACCATTCCCCATCCTTTGAGTTGATGAGCTTTTCAGCTGAAATCTTCTTTCCCTCTTCAACAAATGTGATCGCTGATGAGTGATACTTTTCAAGTAATTGGTTATGGTCCATGGCTTCATCGTAACCGTGGAATTTGCAGTATCTAGGCTCAGTTTCTGCTAAAGCCCTGCATCAAGTAAACTTCCGCAGAACTTGCTTGTGGCCCCCGTAGTCCAATGGCAGAGACAGAGGACTTAAAATCCTTCCAGTGTCGGTTCGAGTCCGACCGGGGGCACCAGCTCTAAGTGATTTTTAAGCATCTGAGCGTGCACTTACTTAGCCGTAACCCTTCGCTAACCGTACGATTATCGTGCACCACACCGCCAGAAGCTCTGGTGGCCCTACAAAAGGAGAAAACAGATATGCGCAGTTCAAACCCTGTTCTTGGACGGGCGTTTAATCAGCGTGGATACGCTGCATTCGATCCGAGCACAATTAACTCAGACCCAGCAGCGCTAGAGGATTTATACAACACACCTGCAGCATCATCCTTGCGTACAGGACGTATGACGATTGATGATGTTGTTGCACGTACTGCAATCATGTTTGCAGTATTGGTAACAGTAGGTGCTGTTGCTTGGACACTTAACCTTGGTGGCGGAGCGCTAATGCTCGGCTTCATCGGTGGACTTGTCCTTGGTTTGGTTAACTCATTTAGCAAGACAGTAAAGCCTGCAATGGCAATTGCATATGCCGCTTTCCAGGGTCTTGCACTTGGAACAATCTCAAACCTATACAACACCGTTTACGATGGAATTGTCAGCCAAGCAATCTTGGTAACACTGAGCGCATTTGCCGGAATGCTTTTTGCATTCAAGAGCGGACGCATTCGTGTGACTCCAAAGTTTACAAAGGTACTTACAACCGCATTAATCGGTTACTTGGTACTTGCAGTGGTTTCATTACTCTCATCATTGATTACTGGCACAAGCATTTACAGCATTGGTGGTCTGGGATTAATCATTGCAACTGGTGGAATGGTTCTTGCAGCCTTCTTCTTGATCCTTGATTTTGATTCAATTCAAAAGGGGATTGCAGCGGGAGCTCCCGAGTCAGAGTCATGGAGAGCAGCATTTGGTCTTATGGTCACAATCGTTTGGTTGTACCTAGAGGTGCTACGCGTTCTTTCAATCCTGCGTGGAAATGACTAATAGATCTAATTAGAGATCTTCATCGAGGGGCTTCAGGTTATGGACCTGAGGCCCTTCGACATTTCTTGTCTCAGGAATTCGATACACCAGAAAGAGAACAACGGTAAAAATCACCGCAGAGAAACCAAATGCGGTTCTATATGAGTACACATCAGAGATCCAACCAATGATGATTGGCCCAAAGATCATTCCCGCATCTCCGGCCATCTGGAAGATAGCGATTACCTTGCCGCCCTTGCCCTTGATGATGTCACCAACAATGCTGGCTGGAGTTGTAGAAAGAAAAGCACCACCAAAGCCCAGAATGATCATGGAAAGAATGAACATCCATGCATTGACTGCAAAGGTCAATACAAGAACACCGAGAAAGACAATATTTGCACCAATAATTGAAGCGGCACGACGCCCTTTAGTATCTGAAAAACGTCCAGCTTTGAGCAAGATTGCACCTTGCACAATGGCAGAGATTGCAAAGCCGTAACCAACAACTGCGGTAGTTGAGTTGAGCTCTTCAGTTACAAATACCGGCAAGATTGATGCGCGCATTCCGAAAAACACCCAGGTTCCGATAAAGGCTAGAACAAGTGCGATTCGGTAGGGAGGCATCGCCAAAGCTTCTC
>JAGWVL010000021.1 GCA_018970885.1 Actinomycetales bacterium | reverse complement strand
CTGGTTTATCAGGTTGGGTGATAATCAATTCAATGGTGTGCTTGCTGGCAAGCAACCAATCAAGGGTTGGAATTGCAACTTCAGGAGTAGCAGCTACTCCAAGACGCATTATGTATTCCGTCCGAAGATCGTATGCGGTGAGTCCTTTACTTGAATGGTGTGTCCATTTTCAGCGGCTAGATTAAACCATTCTGACTCGCGAATCTCCTTCATCGCTAACTTTCGATTTTCCGGCGATAACTTATCTATAAAAAGTATGCCGTTGAGATGATCTGTTTCATGCTGAAGGGCACGGGCCAGAAACTCAGTTCCCTCAATAACTACCGGTTCCCCATACATGTTAAAACCTTTTGCAACCGCTCTCATGGCTCTTGGAGTTTGGTATCTAAGCTCCGGAAAAGATAGGCACCCTTCTTCGCCATCTTGCATCTCTTCGCTTAAATCCAAAACCGGATTGATTAAATGTCCAAGCGCTTCATCTACATCCCAAACAAAAACTCGTAGCGGGACACCAATTTGAGGCGCAGCCAAGCCCGCGCCAGGTGCATCCAACATTGTGTCGGTCAGGTCCTTAACCAGGACACGAAGCTCTTTATCAAAATCGACAACTGGAGATGCAGGAGTTGTTAGTACGGGATCGCCGAAGAAGCGTATTTCCTGAATCGACATGTGTTCAGTCTATCAATTACTTACAACGAATAAGGATTAATTCTCAATGTCAGCAAATCCTTTTTCGAAATACTTCGCCTTCTCTGTAATTCATGCAGTACTTTACCAAGTTCTGGCCAGTGATCATGAGACACATGGAGGACAATCTTGGCTTGGGTTTTAGGCAAAATTGTTGGTCCATAGATGCGGGTACTAGCAGGGATTCGACCTTCCGCCAACGCTTTCTTCAATCCAGAAAGAATCTGAGGAACTGTCACTGCATCCATCACCAAAACTGCAGAGGTAACGTACGGAGGTAATTCAAGCTCCTGTCTTTCACCTAGCTCTCGCTTGAGTAACGTAGCAACATTCCATCGTGCAAGTGCTGCAATTATTGGATGAACCTCATCCAGTACAAGCAGTACTTGACCTTTCTCTTGAATCAAAGAAGCGGTTTCAAATATCAGCTCGCGTGCTCTTTCCTGCCCATTGATATCCGTATGCGCAAAAAAACGCATCCCATCTAAGATAACAACCGCTGCGTAGCCACCTGGTATTTCTGGCTGAGCTCCAGGCGTTGCCAGAACTAGGGATGGCTTTGATTCGACGGAGTTCTTTATCACTTCACCCGCAGAAATAAGAACTGGGTAACCCGGAAATGCTCTGGATATTTCTTCTGCAGCTCGATCGATTCCACGACCTGCAAGAAATTGTTTGTCTCTGCCGCAGAATCGACACTTCCAATGAGGATGTGAGACACCACAATGCACACATGTAGGAGCCCCCGACTTAGAAGCAACACCCAACCGGCCACCACAATCGCAGTGCGCAGCATTTCTGCAATGAGCGCACAGGAGAGCATTTCCATAACCTTTTCGTGGTGCAACGAAGAGGACCGCACCACTTTTGAGCGCTTTCTTAATCTCCGGAAATATTCGACCAGGCAGTAGCGCTCCATCCGAAGGAGAAAAAGCCCGTGCTTCAACCTGGAAGCGCTGGCTAACAAATTTCATCTTCTTTTGATCGATTTCGTAAGCTGCAGTAAGAGAAGGGGAAAACCCGGTATAGATCAGCGAAAGGCACTCGTTCTCAGAGCGCAATTTGGCGATAGTTGATGTATTCCAACCAGGTGAGCGGAGCTCGAAATGATCGCTTGCGGATTCCTTATAGATTATCAAGGTGGCCAAATTATTTACTGGCGCAAATACTGCGCTCCGTGTACCCACAACTATTGATGATGGTAGGCGTTGTAACTGTAGAAAATTTCGATACCGATCTTCACGGCTTAGCGAGCTAGTTAGGGCGAAAACATTCTCGAAAGATGCCGACAAGACCTCAACTAACTTTTCCACATCATTTTCATCAGGGGCAACGATCAATACCGATCCACTCTTTTCCACTCCGCGTACGATTTTAATCATCTGCTTTTGCGAAGGAAAGAAAGGCGAAAATGTATAAAAGACGGGGGATGTGGCAGATCTTTGAGTAGTTCGAGGGGCTTCGACAACCTTGAGGGACCGATCAACACTTGCTACTCTGGGTGGAATAGCCGAGCGAATCAGATCCCATGGGTTGCAGCAATAAAGTTGCGCAGCCTTTTCAAAGAGGTTTAGTGTGTCTTCAGTCGCAACAGCGTGTGGTGAAATAATTTTCGTAATCGTTTTTAACTCACCCGCTCGATCAGGTTGAGCTACCCGAGAGGTAATAATCCCTTCTGTTTCGCGACCACCAAATGGCACTTGAACTCGAACACCAGTGAGTGCGCTCTGACTGAGTTTTTCTGGAACTATGTAGTCGTACAACTGGTCAAGATGGAAAACACCCGTATCTACACGAATCTTTGCAACGGGAAGAGATTGCGCCATTGGGCCAGAAGGTGCCGGAGCGACTTCAGCCTTTAATCGAAATAGACGAGGTGTTGCCACCGATTACTTAACTGCGTTTTGAAGCGCTGCAACTCGATCGGTGCGTTCCCATGCAAACTCAGGTAGTTCACGTCCGAAGTGTCCATATGCGCTGGTTAATGAGTAAATAGGTCGAAGCAGATTTAAGTCTCTAATAATCGCCGCAGGACGAAGATCAAAGGTCGCAAGAACCGCTTCCTGAATTTTGGAGACAGGAATACTTTCCGTCCCAAAGGTTTCAACAAATACTCCGACTGGTTGGGCCTTACCAATTGCATAGGCGACCTGGACCTCACAACGACGCGCTAAACCAGCTGCAACAACATTTTTTGCCACCCATCGCATTGCATACGCTGCAGAACGATCGACCTTTGAAGGATCCTTGCCACTAAATGCTCCTCCACCGTGACGGGCCATACCACCATAAGAATCAACAATAATCTTTCGTCCAGTTAATCCCGCATCCCCCATGGGGCCACCGATAACGAACCGACCGGTTGGGTTAATAAGTGTTCGGAGCTCACTCTTAGGTAAATCAATCTGAGAGATGATGGGAGTAATAACATATTCAATAATTTCAGGGGTCAATTTCTTGGTTACATCTACATCTTCAGAGTGTTGGCTTGAGATAACAACGGTGTCTAAAGAAACCGCTCGATCTCCATCGTATTCAATTGTTACTTGGGTCTTGCCATCGGGACGAAGATAAGCAAGCTCCCCAGATTTTCTAACCTTGGTTAATTGTTGAGCAAGAGCATGTGCCAACCAAATTGGTAGTGGCATGAGCTCCTTCGTGTCATCGCACGCGTAACCAAACATCAAACCTTGATCTCCCGCACCTTGTAGATCCAATGGATCCACAGCCGATGTGACTCGATGTTCATATGCATCATCTACTCCCTGAGCAATATCCTGGGATTGCTGCCCGATAGAGATTGAAACTCCACAACTATTTCCATCGAAGCCCTTATCAGAGGAGTCATAGCCGATGTTGAGAACAGTGTCACGAACAATTCCCATAACATCGGCGTAACCATTTGTTGTAACCTCACCGGCAACGTGAACCTGTCCTGTTGTAATGAGTGTTTCAACCGCTACCCGGCTCTTGGAATCTTGTGCGAGCAAAGAATCAAGCACCGCATCAGAGATTGCATCTGCAATCTTGTCTGGGTGACCTTCGGTTACTGATTCAGAGGTAAACAGGCGCTTTGACATAGTTATTAACCTAACTGCCGGATGGCTTGATCAAGAAGAGTATTACTAAGAGCGTCTTTGGAGACTTCCTTGACCGCTATATCCGCTTCATTGCGTATGAGAATAGTACCCGTAGTTGTATCCTGACCAAAGATAGCCCCGCCAGTAACATCATTTACATAAATCACATCTAGCCCTTTTGCCTCTAGCTTTCTGCGAGCCTCTTGCAGATGATCCTTAGTTTCAGCAGCAAAACCGACTAGGACCTGTGTGCTCTTGCGCGCAGCTACCTCGGCCAACAGATCAGGGTTGGCCACTAACTCAATGCTAGTGAGTGATCCTTTTTTAATCTTCTCCTGTGCCACATCAGATGGCCGTGCGTCAGCAACAGCTGCACTCATGATCAAAATGTTGCATTGATCAAAATGAGATTGCAGCGCACTTCTCATCTGTGCCGTTGTTTCTACCTCAATTACATCAATTCCTTTTAGGCCTGCAACATTGCAGTTTGCAGCAATCAATTGAACCTGAGCACCACGATTTTTAGCCGCTTTAGCCAAAGCAACTCCTTGCTTACCGGACGATCTATTTCCAATAAAGCGAACTGGATCTATCGCTTCTCGTGTTCCACCTGCGGTGATCAAAATCTTTTTACCTAATAAATCTTGTTTGTGTCCTGTTATCTGATCAAATGTGGCGATAATCGCCTGCGTCTCTGGGAAACGACCTGGACCAACGTCATCACCAGTTAAGCGTCCAATTTCTGGCTCCATTACCGTAAAGCCTCTGCTCCGAAGCGTTGCAACATTGGCTACGGTTGCTGGATCCAGCCACATAGATGGATGCATAGCAGGGACAATCATTTTCGGTACATCTGAAGCAAGGACTAGGTTAGTGAGCAAATCGTCGGCTCGTCCTATCGCTATCCGAGCTATGAGATCAGCCGTTGCCGGAGCAATCAGAAAGAAATCAGCACGTTCGGCTAATGCAATGTGAGGTACCGTGTGAACACTCTCCCATACCTGCGTTGTTACTGGTCGACCAGAGAGCGCTTCCCATGTGGCAGCTCCCACAAAGTTGAGAGAAGCCGGTGTTGGTACAACGGTTATTAGATAGCCACGATCTTGAAGACGTCGCAGTAATTCACAGGATTTGTAGGCAGCAATTCCACCACCAACTCCGAGAATCACCTCGCGGCCCTGGAGTGTCATTGAAAAAATTACGCTGTTGGCTCGAGGTTTTCGATTGTAAGAAGACCCTCATTAATTTCGCGCAAAGCAATCGATAGTGGCTTCTCATGAACATGTGTCTCAACTAGCGGACCAACATATTCAAGAAGACCTTCACCCAATTGTGAGTAGTAAGCGTTGATCTGGCGTGCGCGCTTTGCAGCGTAAAGAACGAGGCTGTATTTAGAACCGCTCTTATCTAGAAGTTCATCAATTGGTGGATTTGTAATGCCATCCATGGTGTCCTCGCTTCTGTGATCAATCTTGTGGTCTTTAACTCTTAATTTCGTGCTAACTCTACCAGCCTCTGGACGACGCTCTCGACCTGGTCATTTACGAGAACAACATCAAAAAACGCTGCTGCAGCTAGCTCCTCTTGGGCTAGCTCTAACCGCTGCGCCCTTCTTTCAGCCCCATCTGTTCCTCGACCTTCGAGTCGAGAGACTAGTTCTTCCCAGGTAGGGGGCTCAAGAAATACCAAAATTGATTGAGGAAGGTGGGCTTTTACCTGCTTTGCTCCAGCGATTTCAATCTCCAATAAAACATTTCTACCCTGTCGAAGTGCATTCTCTACCGCCCTTTGCGGAGTTCCATATCGATTACCCGCAAACTCAGCCCATTCCAAAAATTCATCATGTGCAATCATTCTGGAGAACTCTTCATCACTCACGAAGAAATAATCCCGTCCATCTACCTCGTTGCTTCGGGGCTTTCGAGTTGTTGCACTTACGCTTACCCAAAAATCTTCTGCATTGCGTAGTTGTTTTGCAACGGTGCTTTTCCCGACTCCTCCTGGCCCGGAAAGCACGATCAGTCGTCCTGGTTTAGTCGCCATATCTGGTTTCATAAACTCTAATCGAAGTTCATTGACTTGGTGGCGACCTAAACCTTGTATCCGACGAGTCGGTGAAATGTTTAACCGCTCCATCAGTGCAATCGCTCTCACCTTGCCAACTCCGGAAAATGATTCAAGAAGTTCCTTGACTCTCATTTTTCCGACCGCTTCATCTCTTTGGGCTAAATCAAAAACAGATTCGATGGTGAGTTCTTCCGATTTAATTTGTGCCTTAACCTCTGCGCGTCGCTTTCGTGCGGCTGCTGCCTTAGCTAAGGCAGCCTCCCGTTGCTGAGGCGTTAACTGCGGAGGCGTTCCCATAGGTTAAATCTAGTGGAGATTAAATTAGGAGTGCGCCTATTTCTTGAGCTCTTTCCTTCATGGCCAATCTGCCTTGCGACCAACTTTGGGTTATGGGGCGACCTATAACCACGTAGTTCGCACCAGCTGTAATCGCATCCTCGGGGGTCATTGTGCGTTGCTGATCATCGCTACCAACCATTTCGGTGGGCCGAACTCCGGGGGTAATGATTGTCGCTGATTTTCCAACCGCAGCGCGCACCGCTTTGATTTCAAGTGGCGAACATACAATCGCTGCTGCGCCTGCGGAGATTGCAACCTTTGCTAAAGAAACCGCTGAATTTAAAGCATCTGATGAAAAACCGACCTCTTGTACATCCTGCTCGGAAAGTGAGGTAAGAATTGTTACACCGGTAATGCAAGTGTTGGGCATCGCATCAACTGCAGCTTTTACCATTGCTTGACCACCTGAAGCATGCACAGTCAAAAACTTTGGAGCTAAGTGAGTAACTGCTTTTGCAGCCCCACTGACAGTATGGGGTATGTCATGCAACTTTAAATCAAGAAAGAGGTCGGAATCGGTAACATCCATTACCGCCTTGACGCCATCGGCCCCAAACGTTAAATAAAACTCCAGACCCAATTTGAATACAGATATGTGCTCCTGTGTTGCCTTAACCCATTCAATTGCCGTTGATAAATCAGGGGTATCAACGGCTAAAACAATTGGTGCTTTACTCATTTACTCTCTCTCACTAGGGCGATGGGCAAAACCCACCGCTTCCTTCAGGGAAGTAAAGCCACGATCGGTTAAGAGTTGCTTCAGCTCATTTTGGATTGACATGATGGCTGTTGGATTGCCAAAGCTAGCGGTACCTATTGCAACGCCGCTTGCTCCTGCAAGGATCATTTCAAGTGCATCCTTACCCGATGCGATACCGCCCATTCCGAGAATTGGAATCTGTGGTAAAACGGCATGAACTTGATAAACAGCGCGAACAGCGATTGGACGGATAGCTGGCCCTGAAAGCCCACCTGTTTTTCCGCCCAAATGGGGTCGCATTGTCTCTACATTGATCACCATTCCTAAAACCGTATTGATCAATGCCAGCCCATCAGCACCTGCTTCAACAACGCCCTTAGCAATCGACACTAAATCAGTAACATCAGGTGATAGCTTGGCAATAATTGGAAGTTCGCCTCCGATCGTTCTGCGCACCCCATCAATAACTCGGCGCGAAGCCTCTGGATCACATGCAAAAACTAGACCTCGGTTTTCAACATTTGGACATGAGATGTTCACTTCGATGGCGCTAATTCCCGAGACAGATCGTAATTTTCTGGCCAAAGTTGAGTATTCCTCAACGGTTTCACCTGCGATTGAAACAATAATACGGGCCTTTTGTTCAACTAAATAAGGAACATCCTTTGCTAAGAACGCATCAATACCAGGGCCTTGCAAACCAATTGAGTTGAGCATTCCACTCGGAGTCTCTGCCATTCGGGGAGTAGGTCGTCCAGATCGCGATTTAGACATGACAGATTTGGTGACAACTCCCCCCATTTCACGTAATGGGAAAAATTGCGCTAACTCTCTTCCAGAGCTTGCGCACCCACTTGCCGTAAAGGTAGGAGCGGGAAACCAGGCGTTTCCAATAGTTGTAGAAAAATCTAGAGCGGTCATAGTTGTTGACCTACCTTGCTCCACTGAACCCTTGATCCATCCATTACCGGTCCATCGATGCATGAACGTAGGTTAGAGATACTTCCATCCTCATTTGCGACTGGAAGAACGCATGTCATACAAATTCCGACTCCGCAGGCCATCGATTCTTCAACTGCACATTGATGTACAACATCAAATTGATCAGCAATTTTCGTAATCGCAGCGAGCATTGGCATCGGCCCACATGAGTAAATAACCGCTACATTCAAATCCTTGATAATCTCTGCAATCGGGTCCGTGACACGACCAGCAGTTCCCATAGATCCATCTTCAGTATAGATACGCATTGAATTAACGGCACGCTTACCCTCCATAGGTGCATAAATCTTTGAAGCTGTACTTGCACCAAGCAACATGTCAACTCGACATCCGCGTGAGTTCAAGAGTTCAGCTAAACCAAATAGTGGCGCTGAACCATATCCGCCACCAACTAACAGGACAGGAACTGGCTCTGTTGGGATTCCAAATGATGTGCCCAAAGGTACGACGAGATCAAGGACAACACCCTCACCTTGTGCGCACAACCATTTGCTTCCTTGACCATGTGCAGCAACAATCAACTCCATTGTTCCACCAACAGTTGGGCTTGTTGAAACACGCGAAATTGCAAATGCACGACGCAAAATCATGCGAGATGAATCTCCACCTACGCTGATAGCAACAAAATTTCCAGGCTTGCACGTCGCTGCAACATCGCCAATGTTGATGATTATTTGGTGATATTGGCCCACGCGTTTATTGCTCACTATCGGTGCCAGCAATTGTTTCGCGCTCTTATTGATCTGCATCATCTAGGCAAGCCATTCCTGTAAAGGCTTGATACTAAGCGGATTGGCCTGCAGGAAGCTAATTGCATCAACGGCAGCGCTAAATCCAGCCGTTGTTGTGATGCAAGGGATAGATCTTTGCACCGCGGCTGTTCGAATCGCCCAGCCGTCGGCGCGAGTTCCACGCCCAACTGGAGTATTGATAACAAGATCGATTTCACCAGCGTTGATAATGTCTACAATTGTTTTCTCGCCCATTTGACCGGTTCCTTCAGAGTGCTTGCGAATGGTTGTGCATTCAATACCTTTAGTTCGCAAAAACTTAGCGGTTCCATCAGTGGCCAAGATGTGAAAACCTAACTCTGAAAAACCAAGAGCTGGTTCAATTCCGGTGGCTTTATCCTTATCGGCAAGTGAGATAAAAACAGTTCCAGATTTAGGAAGTGGCCCAAATGCAGCTATTTGGCTCTTTGCATAACTTTCTCCAAAAGTTGGAGAGATTCCCATAACCTCACCAGTTGAACGCATTTCAGGTCCTAGAACAGCATCTACTCCTCTGCCATCAGTTCTGCGGAAGCGATTCCAAGGAAGGACCGCTTCTTTAACTGAAACACCACAAGCTACCCCATCCCCTGTTGGTGGAAGAATTCCATCGGCCCGCAGTTGCTTAATCGTGAAACCAACTGAAATTCGAGCGGCAGCTTTTGCTAGCGGGACACCACTTGCTTTGCTTACAAAAGGAACGGTACGAGATGCCCGAGGGTTTGCCTCTAGAACATATAAAAGGTTCTCTGCAATTGCGAACTGAATGTTGATCAATCCACGAACATCCACACTACGCGCGATCTTTTCTGTTGCTAATCGAATCTCATCTCTTTGCTCATCAGTAACGGTCAATGATGGAAGTACACAGGCGCTATCACCACTGTGGATGCCAGCCTCTTCAATGTGTTCCATAACCCCACCCAAGAACAATTCTTGGCCATCAAATAATGCATCCACATCTATCTCAATTGCGTTATCCAAGAAACGATCCACCAAAACGGGATGATCAGGGGTTATGTCTGTAGCTCGGGCGATAAATCCACCAAGAGCGGCGTCGTCATAGACGATTTCCATGCCACGACCACCCAAAACAAAGGATGGTCTTACTAATACTGGATATCCAATCTTATGTGCGATGTTGGTCGCTTCTAGTTGGGAAGAGGCCATGCCAAATTGCGGCGCTTTCAAGGATTGCTCTGCCAAAATATTTCCGAAGGCACCACGTTCTTCGGCCAAGTTAATGGCTTCGGGTGATGTTCCTAAAATGTTAACTCCGTTGGCCTTTAACCCAGCTGCCAATCCCAAAGGTGTTTGTCCTCCGAGTTGGGTTATTACACCTAAAACTGGACCTGCCTGTATTTCAGCATAGACAACTTCGAGAACATCTTCCAGGGTCAATGGTTCAAAGTAGAGACGATTACTAGTGTCGTAATCAGTCGACACCGTTTCAGGATTACAGTTGATCATGATCGTTTCATAACCTGCTTCACGTAAAGTGAATGAGGCATGAACACATGAATAATCAAACTCAATTCCTTGGCCAATCCGGTTCGGCCCACTTCCAAGAATGATCACCGCAGGAGTAGTGCGTTGACGCACCTCTGTCTCTTCTTCATAACTTGAATAATGGTATGGAGTGAAAGCTTCAAACTCAGCCGCACAAGTATCTACGGTTTTATAAACTGGTCGAATGCCAAGATGATGACGCGCCTTTCGAATCTCATCCTCTGACACGCCTCTCAAGGCAGCGATCTGACTATCTGAAAAGCCCTGGGCTTTTGCACTACGAAGAAGATCCGCGGTGAGTTCACCCGGAAGAGCGATGATCGCCGCTTGTTGATTGATGAGTTCAATTTGGCGAAGGTACCAAGGATCAATCTTGGTCGCATTAAAGACTTCCTCGATTGAAGCTCCCGCCCACATAGCTTTCTGCACCTGTTGTAATCGATACTCGGTTGGCACTCGCATACTCTGTATTAGAGCAGCTCGTTCTGTTTCTGAGATGGCCGGCCAGGTAAAGATCGCCTCTTTTCGTTCAAGTGACCTGAGCGCCTTCATGAGGGCTTCTGAGAATGAACGGCCAATAGCCATTGCTTCTCCAACACTCTTCATAGTTGTTGTCAATCGTGGATCGGCATCGGAAAATTTCTCAAATGCAAAACGTGGCATCTTTACAACGACATAATCCAGCGTAGGCTCAAAAGATGCTGGCGTTACTTGTGTGATGTCGTTTCGTATCTCATCCAATGTATAGCCAATTGCTAATTTGGTTGCGATCTTAGCGATAGGAAAACCAGTTGCCTTTGATGCCAAGGCGCTCGAACGCGAAACTCTAGGATTCATTTCAATCACGATAATTCGACCATTGTTGGGATTCACCGCAAATTGAATGTTACAACCACCTGTATCGACACCGACCTCACGGATAATGTCCATCGATAGATCGCGCAATTTCTGATATTCAACATCAGTTAATGTCATTGCAGGTGCAACGGTGATTGAATCACCGGTATGAACACCCATGGGATCTAGATTTTCAATCGAGCAAACGATCACAACATTGTCCTTGTTGTCGCGCATTACCTCGAGCTCATACTCTTTCCAACCGATGATCGACTCTTCAAGAAGTACTTCAGAGGTTGGACTATGTCTTAATCCAGCGCCAGCGATCTGTCGTAGTTCAGTTTCATCAAAGGCGATTCCAGAACCCAAACCACCCATAGTAAATGATGGTCGAACAACGACAGGATAATTCAGCTCGGTGACCGCCTCAAGAATCTCTTCCATTGTGTGGCAGATTCGGGATTTTGCAGACTCTCCACCAACTTTTTCTACAATTGCGCGAAAGAGTTCTCGATTTTCGCCACGGTTAATCGCTTCAACATCAGCACCGATAAGTCGGACCCCGTATTTTGCAAGAGTGCCTCTTTGATACAGACCAATAGCGGCATTGAGTGCGGTTTGACCACCTAGTGTTGCCAAAACTGCATCTGGTTTTTCATGGGCGATAATGCGTTCAATAATTTCAGAAGTGATGGGTTCAATGTAGGTTGCATCAGCAAATTCAGGATCGGTCATGATGGTTGCTGGGTTTGAGTTAACCAAAATAACTCGGATTCCTTCCGCTCGTAACACACGGCAAGCTTGTGTTCCCGAGTAATCAAACTCGCAAGCCTGACCAATTACGATCGGACCACTACCAATGACTAAGACACTTTTGATCGATGTATCTAAGGGCATTACGCACCAACCTTTTTAGACATCAAATCAACAAAGCGATCAAAGAGATACGAAGCATCATGCGGTCCTGCGGCAGCTTCTGGGTGGTACTGAACCGAGAAGGCCGGTTTATCTAACAGTGACAAACCTTCCACGACACCATCATTGAGACAGGTGTGAGTTACTTCGCCACGTCCATAGACCGTTGAAAACTCTGAATCGGTCGGCGCTTTCACTGCAAACCCATGGTTGTGTGCTGTGATCTCTACTTTGCCAGTGTTCTTATCCATAACTGGTTGATTGATCCCACGATGACCAAATTGCAACTTATAGGTTTCAAACCCTAAGGCTCGTCCCAATATCTGATGTCCAAAACAGATACCAAAGATAGGAATCTCTGCCAACAGTAGTTCTCGTACAACTTCAATAACATCGGTCATTGTTGATGGATCACCCGGACCATTTGAGAGAAATACTCCATCGGGGTTAGTTGACATGATTTGTTCAAATGTCGAGTCGTATGGCATCACATGAACTTCAACGCCTCGTTCGGCAAGTGATCGAGGTGTTGCAGCTTTGATTCCCAAATCTAGCGCTGCGATAGTGAACATCTTTTGACCTATAGCCGGGACAATATAGGTACTAGGTGTGGAAACATCTTTAACTAAGAATGCACCTGACATCGCCTCAGTTTTGCGTACCTCTACAACCATCTCTTCACGAGATAGATCAAGACCCGAGAAAATTCCCACCCGCATCGCTCCACGATCGCGTAGATGTCGAGTTAGTGCACGAGTATCTACACCTTGGATTCCAACAACACCTTGCGCAATTAACTCTGCCTCAAGATCATTCTGTGCTCTCCAATTGGATGTCAGGGATGATGGGTTACGAACGACAAAGCCAGCTACCCATATTCTGGAGGATTCGTTGTCAAAATCATTTACACCAGTATTTCCAATATGTGGCGCTGTCATAATGACAACTTGTTTGTGATACGAAGGATCGGTGAGTGTCTCTTGGTACCCTGTCATCCCAGTTTGGAAAACACCCTCACCAAATGTTTTTCCTGTGGTTGCCCATGACGAACCCTCAAAGATTCTTCCATCATCTAGAACGAGATAAGCAGTTGCCATTTACTTACCTCCAACCCGTGAGATTTGGCCATTCATAACTGTTTGCTTGCCTTTGAATACCGTGTGCTCAACTACACCCGGTAACTCGTGGCCATGGTAGGGAGTATTAGATGAGTTAGATAGAACTAAATCGCGGTCTACTCTCCATAGTTTGGTTGGATTGATCACAACTAAGTTTGCAAAACTTCCCTTTTCTATTCTTTGCCCCTGATGCTCATATCCACCAATTGATGCCGGCTTATGGGACATACGATCTGCGACTTGCTGCCAGCTCATTAATCCCGAATTAACCATGGTCATTTGAACTATTGAGAGCGCCGTTTCAAGACCCAACATTCCAAATGCAGCCTCTTGCCATTCGCACTCTTTGGCTTCTAGCGGATGTGGTGCATGATCTGTTGCGACAATGTCGATGGTTCCATCTGCTAACGCTTCACGCAAGGCATACACATCTGCTTCAGTACGCAAAGGAGGATTAACCTTAAAAATTGGGTCGTAAGAAGTAGCTAAATCATCGGTCAAAAGTAGGTGATGCGGAGTTACCTCCGCTGTGACATTTATCCCTCGAGCTTTGGCCCAACGAATAATTTCTACACCGCCAGCAGTTGTCAGATGACAAATGTGAAGTCGAGATTGAACATGATCTGCAAGCAAGACATCGCGGGCAATAATTGCCTCTTCCGCAACTGCGGGCCATCCCTTCAAACCAAGACGGGCAGATAGTTCACCCTCATTCATCTGAGAACCAACTGTCATGCGCGGATCCTGCGCATGCTGTGCGATTACCCCCCCAAACTTCTTAATGTATTCAAGGGCTCTGCGCATTACGAGCGGATCTGAAACACAATTTCCATCATCACTAAAAACTCGAACTCGGGCGACTGAATCAGCCATCGCTCCAATTTCAGAAAGTGTTTCCCCTTTGAGGCCTTGCGTGACCGCACCTATTGGAAAAACATCTAATAGACCTGCCTCTTGTCCTAAGCGGAGTACCTGTTCTACAACGCCTGCGGTATCTGCAACTGGTGAGGTATTTGCCATTGCCGAAAGTGCGGTAAAACCGCCCTTTGCTCCCGCTTTACTTCCAGATAAAACCGTTTCGGCATCTTCTCTGCCTGGTTCGCGAAGATGGGTGTGTAAATCAACTAACCCCGGTAAAACTATACAGCCCTTTGCATCAATGGTTGTTACTGATTCACCTTTGTATGAAGAAGTAACATCAATGATTGAATCGCCTTGAATGCAGACATCTGCGGCTTTTCCATCTGGTAGCTGTGCACCCTTAATAACTAGATCAACAGCGCTCACTTAATTGCCTCCAGCATCTAGGGATCCACCAGTTAAAAGCACATACAAGATCGCCATACGCACGCTGACGCCATTAGTGACCTGTTCGGTAATCACAGAACGAGAGCTATCAGCCACGTCTGCTGAGATTTCTAGTCCGCGATTCATAGGCCCTGGGTGCATCACGATTGCACCTTGTTTCATGGATTTCATTCGATTGGAGTTAAGTCCGAAGTATCTGGAGTATTCGCGAGCATTAGGAAAGTACATCTCTGTCATACGTTCTTGTTGGACTCGTAGCATCATGACAACATCCACAAAAGGAATTACTGAATCAAAATCATAGGAAACAGAGGCGGGCCAACTTTCTACTCCTACTGGAAGCAGCGTTGGTGGTGCAACTAAAGTAACCTTTGCCCCTAGCTTTGACAGCAGCAAGACATTTGAACGTGCAACTCTTGAGTGCAAGATGTCGCCAACGATTGCAACACTTAATCCTGCAAGATCACTTTTGCCTAAACCCAGATGCTTGCGAATAGTAAAAGCATCTAACAGAGCCTGACTAGGATGCTCATGAGTACCATCTCCAGCGTTGACGACACTTCCGGACATCCATTGAGAATCTGCAAGACGTTGTGCCGCACCTGATGCTGAGTGTCTAATGACAACGGCATCGGCTCCCATAGCTTGTAAGGTCATAGCCGTGTCTTTGAGAGATTCACCCTTGCTAATACTTGATCCTTTTGCGGAAAAATTGATTACATCTGCAGACAGTCGCTTTGCAGCTGCTTCAAAAGAAATGCGAGTGCGAGTTGAGTCTTCAGCAAAAAGATTCACGATGGTTCGTCCTCGTAGTGTTGGGAGCTTCTTAACTGCGCCATCACTTACCCTGGCAAGTTCAATAGCGGTATCAAGAATAGAGATCGCTTCAATCTTGGATAGATCAGCGATTGATAATAAATGCCGCATTAGTTCACCTCGCCTTCAATGCTGACTTCATCTCGACCATCGATCTCACTCAACAGAACGCGCACCGATTGAGATTTTGAGGTTGGAAGGTTTTTACCAACAAAATCAGCTTTGATAGGAAGCTCTCTATGTCCGCGGTCGACAAGTGCTGCTAATTGCACCGTTCGTGGTCGGCCAATCTCACCTAAGGCATCCAACGCTGATCGAATTGTGCGACCTGAAAATAAGACATCATCAACCAAGATCACATCACGATCTTCGACTCCACTGGGCGGAATTGTTGTTGGCATAATCGCCTTAGGGGCTCGCAACCTCAAATCATCACGAAATAAGGTGATGTCCAAAGTTCCACTAGAGATTTCAACGCCTTCAATTTCAGAGATGATTGAGGCGATGCGCTGGGCAAGATGTGCGCCACGGGTGGGTATTCCTAAAAGCACGATGGAGGAGGCGCCTTGATTCTTTTCAAGGATTTCGTGGGAAATGCGGGTTATGGCACGTTTAATGTCAGGTGCAGACAGGGCTACGCTCATGTAAATCTCCTTTCCCACCTCTCAGGATGGGTTGTTAAAGGATGCAGAGGCGATACTAGCATCGAATTGCTTCGGCTGTGGATCCCTAAAAACGTGGTGTCCTGCCACATCTATGGTCCGCGTATGAACATTCAACTAGAACTCACCACCCTTGCACAGCGGATTCGACAGATACGTGAGTCCCAAGGATTAACCCTTCAACAGGTTTCAGCACGAAGTGAGGGCAGAATTTCCGCGATCGCCCTTGGCTCCTATGAACGAGGGGATCGATCGATCAGCGCAAAAAAGATTCTCGAAATTGCCGAGATTTACGCAATTCCCGCTGGGGAGTTATTCACTCCTGCAAAACAAGGCTTAACGGCTGGAAGGGTGGTGATTGATCTGCGCAAACTCACTATTTCTGAGGATCCTATTGGAAAACAATTTTTGATTATTCTCAAGCGCATCGTTGCACAACGACGAGACTGGAATGGCGAGGTTATTTCACTCAGGTCTGAAGATATCTCAAACCTTCAAACTTTTGCACACTTTTCTTCAGTCGAACTCTCTCAAGCTCTCAATGAATTCGCACTGAGTAAGTCGCCTTTGACTAGATAGAGATAGTGTCCTTGATACTTGCGATGCGGCCTAAAACACCGTGAATGTACTTTGATGAATCATCACTTGATAACTCCTTGGCCAGGATCAATGCCTCATCGATCGCTACACTCATCGGAACATCAGTTGACCATAAAATCTCGTAAATTCCCAAACGCAGGATATTACGATCAACCGCAGGTAAGCGATCCATGTCCCAACCTTGTGCATAAGTCGTGATCAACTCATCAATCTTTCGGCGATTATCAGAAACTCCGTTAACCAACTCTTTGGTGTACTCACGAATAGGACGTGCATCTGGACCCTCTGCTGGAACATCACGAGAGGCTAAAGTTTCGACCAAATTAGTTCCACGAATGTCAGTCTCATACAAAAGATCTAGCGCTTGTTTTCGCGCCTTGCTGCGTGCTGACACTAGTTAGCGCGACCCTGGTAAGACCCGTCGCGAGTATCTACTAGTACAACTTCATCCTGCTTGATGAAAAGTGGAACTTGGATTTCAATACCTGTTTCGACAGTTGCTGGCTTGGTTCCGCCAGATGAACGATCACCCTGAATTCCAGGCTCTGTGTAAGTTATCTTAAGCGGAACTGAAGCTGCTAATTCGATATACAAAGGATTACCTTCATTCACGGCAACAATCGCTTCAGTATTTTCTAACATGTATTTTGCAGCATCACCAACTGTTGCTGCACTGATAGTCATTTGGTCGTATGTCTTAGTATCCATAAAAACGAAATCATCGCCCTCTTTGTAGAGGTACTGCATCTCTCGCTTTTCAAGAATCGCAACATCTACCTTGACGCCAGCGTTGTAGGTCTTATCAACGACCTTGCCACTGAGAACAGATTTCAGCTTAGTGCGCACAAATGCTGGACCTTTACCAGGCTTAACATGTTGGAACTCAACAACGGTCCACAACTGGCCTTCAATGTCCAGAGTCATACCATTTTTTAAATCATTTGTTGTTGCCACAGCTAATCCACCCGCTCTTATCGATATTTCCTTTTCTTATGAAGATCTAAGGATACCTGCTCAACGGGTGTGGTCTGTTAATTTGACAGAAGGTTCGCCATGGCAATGATGGCTAAAACATAGGAATTTGGCCCGAATCCCCCAATAGTTCCGTTAGCCACACCTGAAATCACAGAGGTATGGCGAAACTCTTCGCGGCTTAAAGGGTTAGACAAATGGACTTCGATTAATGGAGATTTCACTAATTCAGCGGCATCGCGAATCGCATAGGAATAATGTGTAAAGGCTGCAGGATTAATAATCACAGGAAGTTTGTTATCAGCTGCTTCATGAAGCCAACCAATGATTGTTGCTTCATCATCACTTTGGCGAACATCTGCCTCAAAGCCATGCTTTGTTGCAGCGATAGTAATCATCGATTTCAATTCGGCGTAATCCAGGTCGCCATAGATTGAAGAGTCTCGGATATCCAATCGAGAGAGATTGGGTCCATTAATAACCATTAACTTCATGAGGAAATCCTCTCATAGGCAGCATCAAGCTCGTCGGAGGTTAAATCATCTAATCGTAGAGTTGAGCCAATGCCATCTAAAGCTACAAATCGAATTGTGTTTCCGCGGACTTTTTTGTCCAGCGCTAAGAGTGGTACCAGTTTTTGCCAGGCTGATCTTTCAAAGGTTGTTGGAAGTTCATATCGAGTTAAGAGATCTCGATGCATTTGTAAAGTTTTTGCATCTATTAACGATCTGGCGGAGGCTAACTCTGCGATGAAAACCATACCAATTGCAACAGCCTCACCATGGCGCATCTGATACTTGGAGTACTTTTCAATTGCATGTCCTAGCGTGTGTCCGTAATTGAGCGCTTCACGTGCAAAACTCTCTTTGAAATCAGATGAGACCACGGCAGCCTTTACCGTAACGGCACGAGTTACGAGATCAAGTACCGCAGCCTTATTAGATACAAGTGAGGTTGCATCGCACTCAGCAGCTACTTTCAGAATTTCAGGATCGGCTATGAAACCACATTTGATGACCTCAGCCATCCCAGCTGAAATGTCTCGCAGTGAGAGAGTCTCTAAAAATGAAGGATCAATGATTACCAATAATGGTGAGTGGAACGCGCCAATGAGATTTTTCCCGTAATCTGAATTAATTCCAGTTTTGCCACCAACAGCTGCATCCACCATACCCGCCAATGATGTTGGTACGGCGATCCAATCAATACCTCTCAGCCAGGTTGCGGCGGCAAACCCTGCCAAATCAGTGACCGCTCCCCCACCGATTCCTACGATCAAATCTGAACGAGTAAAACCCGCAGCTCCTAGCCAGTTCCAAAGATTAAGCAGAACATTTGAGCTCTTTCCATCTTCTCCATCAGGAACTTTAAAAACATGCAGATCGCAATCAAGGCTTTTAAGAGCAGATAGATCCGGTGAATATTGTGAAGATACAATTACCGCAACACGCGTACGCTCCTGAATCTTTGTAATGAGAACTGGAGCCCAGTCGGACCCGATCAGAACTTCATAATCATGCTCTGCCGACACCTTAACCTTGTTCATTCAAGGCTCTTTCGATCTCGGAGATGATCTCTTCCACACTCATGTCATCCACCTTAATGCTCACATTAGCCAAAGCCTCATATATAGGACGACGTTTATCACTGAGTGCTTGCCACTGTGCGCGTGGATTACCCAAAAGTAAGGGGCGATCACGATTAAAACCTACTCGAGGAGCAGCGGTTGCAAGTGATACATCCAAGAAAATAACTGTCGATTCCGATGAATTGATCTGCGCCTGAGCTTGATCAGAGATCGGTGCACCTCCCCCGAGGCTGATTACAACATCTTGCATTGTTAATACCTCTTTGAGGATTTCCAATTCTAGTGCTCGAAAATGTGGTTCACCATCAACAACAAAGATATCGGTAATCGGCTTATTCTCACGACTTTCAATAAGTTGATCGGTGTCTACAAAATCAAGGCCTCGCGCTCTAGCAAGCTCTGAACCAACTGTGCTTTTTCCAGAGCCCGGTGCACCGATCAGCACTAATCTTTTCATTGAGTAACTCTTACTTAAAGTTCAAAGAAGCTATGTAAGACTCAAAGTTGCGACGTGTTTCTGTCACCGAGTCACCCCCGAACTTTTCAAGTACAGCTTCAGCTAAAACAAGGGCAACCATTGCTTCAGCAACAACACCGGCGGCCGGTACCGCACAGACATCTGATCGCTGATTAATCGCTTTAGCAGCTTCTCCCGTAGATACATCGATGGTGTCTAACGCTTTAGGAACGGTAGAGATTGGCTTCATCGCAGCTCTTATGCGCAATATTTCTCCGTTAGACATTCCGCCTTCGGTACCGCCGGCTCTATCTGTACGACGAACAATCATTCCTGACGAATTCTTTTCAATTTCATCATGTGCAACAGAGCCTCTGCGCGTGGCTGTTTGGAAACCATCTCCAATCTCAACACCCTTGATTGCCTGAATTCCCATAACAGCACCCGCTAATCGTGAATCCAAGCGTCGATCCCAATGAACATGTGAGCCCAGTCCTGGTGGCATGTTGAATGCAAGTACCTCAACAACACCACCTAGGGTGTCGCCATCGCGATGTGCCTTTTCAATTTCCACAATCATCGCTTTGCTGGTTTCTGAATCGGCGCAACGAACTGGATCGTTATCTATCTGCTTCATATCCCCTGCAGCTGGAAGGGCAGTGTCATCAGGAACGCGAACTGAGCCAATCGAAAGCACATGACTCAAAATTGTTATGCCAACGCTCTGTTCAAGAAAGTTTCGTGCAACCGCACCCAGTGCAACTCGCGCGGCGGTTTCCCGAGCACTTGCTCTTTCAAGAATTGGGCGAGCATCATCAAAGTCATATTTCTGCATACCAACAAGATCTGCATGTCCTGGACGTGGACGAGTTAAAGGTGCGTTTCGTCCCAGATCCTTAATCTCATCTTCAGGAATAGGATCGGCGGACATAACCTTTTCCCATTTAGGCCATTCAGAGTTACCCACTTGAATCGCGATTGGACCACCTTGAGTAAGACCCAAACGAACCCCACCTAAAATTGTTACCTTGTCAGCTTCAAAGTTTTGTCGTGCTCCACGACCTACCCCTAGTCGGCGACGTTCAAGATGATAATCAATATCTGCCGTAGTCACCTTGACTGAGGCAGGAATACCTTCAACGATCGCACTCAGTGCCTGACCATGTGACTCACCAGCAGTTAACCAACGCATGTGCTTATTGTGACAGATATCGGCGCTATCTCGTTGCCAAATAAAGCGCTAAGCCCACAAAAATACTAGGTGCCAAAGGTATTTTCCGCTTCACCTTCTGATCTATCAGTCCAAGGACCAAAAAATAGAAAGTTGCAACACCAAGTAGATGTGAAAAAAATATTAGCGATGAAAATTGTTGGTCTGAGTTGAAGGCGAGAACAATGAGCAATAGCAGTTTCGCATCGCCCATGCCCATCCCACACAGGTGAAGCGTGATAACCAGAAGAAAGGTGATGACTAGATGAGAAATCGCGCCAAGGCCATTGACCGCAATGAAAGGTGCTAAACCGACAGTAAGAAGCCGTAGATAAACATTGGGGATTTTAAAACTCTTAATATCGGCAAGTGAGATAGGAATTGCCACCAGAGAAAGAATGAAGAGCATTGCTTCAGATTAGGTGAATTTAGACTACAGATTTTTTGGGTGTGATTAACCTATCTGGTCTAACGCCGCCTTGCGCAGGAGATCGTACATTTCAGAGCGATTGACCGAAAGTTGTCCAAATATCTCTACTTGAGAAATCGCTTGATGTATCAACAGATCCAATCCATCAATAACCTTTTGGCTAG
>JAGWVL010000020.1 GCA_018970885.1 Actinomycetales bacterium | reverse complement strand
GCCCTACCGGTCGGAATTTATCAAGGAGTTTGGACGGTGATTGGCTTTGGACTGGGAGAAATCTTAGATGGATTTCAAATTGACGCGATGACAGTCGTTGGTGGAATCATGCTGATTTGCATCGCCTTAAGATTGTTGAACATAAAAAGCATTGCCGTGGGTAATCTTTTGCCAGCCTTAGCTATTGCTCCGATTTTTGCTTTGCTCGTTCACAGTATTTAGATCGTAGAGGCATCGATAACAAATCGATACTTTATTTCAGGATTACTCCTTGAACGGCAGGGGAAAGGATGAGGTGTGTGCTGCACGTGATGCACGTGCTGTTACTTGTCGCATGTGGTGGCGACGACAAAGAACTTCGTAGGCTACTTCTGCATCAGGGGCGACATCTCCTACGACAACTTGTTCACCCTCAATAACCATGACACCGCCCACCGTTCGAGCGTTATGTGTTGCTCGAGCTCCGCACCAGCACAATGCCTCAACCTGCAAAGTATTCACGCGGTCGGCAAGTTCAACTAAGCGAGCAGAGCCTGGAAATAACTTTGTCCTAAAGTCAGCCAAGATGCCAAAGGCGAAGACATCGATTCCTAAACCATCAACCACACGTGCTAACTGATCGATTTGATTGCTTTCATAGAATTGGGCCTCATCACAAATAATGTAATCAACTCTTTCGCCCATGGATAGTTTGTCAACTACTAATTTATGAATATCTAAATCAGGTAAAACCTCTATTGCTGGACTTGATAGTCCTAACCGTGAGGAGATAACACCAGAACCGGCTCGATCCTTGTTTGTGAAGATCAAACCAGTTCGGCCACGACTCTGATGGTTGTGGGCTGTCTGAAGTGCGAGCGTGGATTTTCCGCTATCCATTGTTCCGCAGTAGTAGATCAACTCAGCCATGGTAGGCATCCTGCCATAGCCCTAAGAAAAAAGCCCTTTATCTTTCAGCGCAATTTCAAGTTTTCTTGTCAAAGCTAAGGCCGCTTCCACTGAAATGTGCGAACTGTCGCGATACACAACATAGCCATCTTGAATAGCGGGACAGAAAGATGTGCAAAGCCATGGAGTTGGATCAATCTGCTTAAACCCGTTGATAATCACGTTGGGTGTCTTTTCAGTTGAGTTGCATGTACGTAAATCATGGGAGGCAAGGCAGTTTGGAATATCTCGCAGTGGCCGTGGAGTATCGCTTATGTAAATTAAGTTTTTCGAAGAACCCTGCAGATCTGCAAGTAAGCGACGCTGTCCATCGTTCCACCATTGAGATCGATTAGGGAATCCAGATGGGGGAGTGAAGTATTGGAAATTGCTGATGATTACAGCCTCTGGCTTGATTTTCTGAATTCGTTTTATCGAATTTTCTCGCCATCTTTCGCAATCTGAATTCTTGAATGCTCCTTGATCAGCTCGTGGACTATCAACTGATGAACACGCTGATTTCGTGAGCGAGATTAATTCAAAACCCTTTTCACGTGCTAACGCCTCAAGGGTCGGGAACCACTGGGCAGCATGAGAATCACCATAGAGGACGATCTTTGTCCTTGAGCCGATCTCGCCGTACGTGCACTTACCTGACTTATCTTCTCCGTAATTAACATGGCAATCATCTTCATAAACAGCAGGTTTTTCTGTGACCTTTTTGAGATCAAAACGATAATTAGTTCCTTTTACGGAAATGATCGAACTTGAGGTAGAAGAAATGAGAACTGCAGCTATTAAGGAAATTATTGTTGTTGTCGCAAAGAACCCGTATACCTTTTTTCCACTCCAATTTTTGTGACGTAAAGGTTGTTCCACAAACTTACTTGTCAGATTCGCTAAGACAATGGTTAAGAGAACGCAAAAAACTCTTTCACGTATTCGTAATGGTCGTCCTAAGGCACTACTAGGTAGAACTAGGGCCGGCCAATGCCATAGATACAGTGGATATGAGATAGCACCAAGCCACTGCGCTAGCCGGTTATTACTCAGGTCATTAAAGAATCTTGGCCAAATAGGGATTGTTCCAATAAGGACCGCGGTTGCAGCTACGGGCAACAAGGCATTAATCCCAGGAAATGCGGTGTTTTCATCAAAGTTAATTGATGCAATCGCAATTCCGATAACACCGAGCCACGGGAAGTAACGGTTTCGCAAATACTTGTCAGGGATGAATAGCAAAAGCGCTCCGATGCCTAGTTCCCACGCACGAGTTGGTAAAGAGTAGAAGGCCCAAATGGGAGATGTTTGTGTCTGATAAACAGACAGCAGTAAGGACAGCGCGGTAACTATTGCTACACCGTTCAGAATTGCCTTTTTGCCGTACCGCGAGAGAAATAGAATGAAAATTGGCCATACGACGTAAAACTGCTCTTCAACAGCTAAAGACCAATAATGGATAAAGGGCGAAGGTGTTGCATTGAGATTTTGATAATCGTTTTGCCACCAAGCAAAGAGATAGTTGGAAATGTATGCGGCTGCTGCAAATAGATCGCGACCTAAAGCATCTCGGGTGATGGGCGGAAGAACAAACATGCCTACAATTGCAGTTACAAAGAGAACAAAGACAGATGTAGGAAGAAGTCTCTTTATTCGGCGTTGATAGAAAAGGTTGAGATCTAATCGTCCGGTTTTATCAATCTCTCGGATAATCAGACCAGTGATTAAGTAGCCCGAGATCACATAAAAGATATCGACGCCGATGAATCCACCCGGCATCAGACGAGCATGAAAGATGGTTACAAGGAGTGCGGCTAAAGCACGCAAACCTTGAATTTGCAGAATACGCATCGCTACGAAACTACCAGCGAAGTAACCGGAATCTCAGGATATTTCTGATTAAGTCGTTCTCGACCAGGCAGGCCGTCAATCTCAAGTAGTGCCAATACATGGATAACTTTGCCACCCAAGCGTTGAATCAATTCGATCGCAGCGGCGATGGTTCCGCCTGTGGCGAGCACATCATCAATTAGCAAAACATTTGCGCCAGGGGTAACGGCATCGATGTGTAGCTCAAGAGTGTCAACGCCGTATTCAAGGCCATAACTTTCAGAGATTGTCAGATGCGGAAGCTTTCCTGCTTTGCGGATAGGCACGAAGCCGCTTCGCAATTGATTAGCAACCGCGGAGGCAAAGATAAAACCACGAGCCTCAATACCTGCAACGAGAGTTGATGCATCAGCATAGGTTGCAAATTTTTCTGTAATTGTGATGAAAGCCTCGCCATGTGCCAACAATGGAGTTATGTCTTGAAAACGAATACCTGGTTTTGGGTAATCTGGGATTTCACGGATGAGCGAGAGGGCTTCATCGATTTTCATGTGTCCGAGAGGGGACTTGAACCCCTAATCCCTTGCGGGAACTAACACCTCAAGCTAGCGCGTCTGCCAATTCCGCCACCCGGACTGAGTGATAGGAAAGGATAGCAATTGAGTGCAAGAATAGCGAAATGAGTACAACACACACCGAACTTGAACTAGAAACCATTCGTATTTGCCAAGAGTTGATTCGGATCCCGAGCGTTAATTTTGGTGATGGTAAAGGTGACGAAAAGGCGGTTGCCGATTACGTGGCGAAGTTGTTGTCCGAGGTTGGAATAGAACCTACTATCTATGAATCTGCTCCTGGTCGTTGCAATGTTATTGCTCGCGTTAAAGGTAAGAATCCTGCACGTCCAGGTTTGGTTGTACATGGACACATAGATGTTGTTCCAGTAAATGCAGATGATTGGTCTGTTGATCCATTTGGCGCTGAGATCAAAGATGGATATATCTGGGGTCGTGGAGCGGTTGACATGAAAAACATGGATGCGATGATTCTTGCTACCGTTCGAGATTGGGCCCGAACAGGTTTTGTTCCAGATCGAGACATTGTCTTGGCCTTCTTTGCTGATGAAGAAGCCGGAAGCATTTACGGATCTCATTTTATGGTGAAAGAGCATCCAGAGGTTTTTGCAGGTTGCACAGAGGCGGTTTCTGAAGTTGGAGGATTTTCCGTAACTGTCGCAGGTGGTAAACGTTTGTACCTTATCGAAACAGCGGAAAAAGGAATTCATTGGATGCGTTTGACCGCTCATGGTCGCGCTGGACATGGTTCGATGATGAATGATGAGAATGCAATCACTTCTCTGGCTGAAGCGGTCAATAAAATTGGCCGATTTGAGTGGCCACAGCGTTACAGCAAGACTGTTAAAGCATTTTTCAAGAAAATCGCTGAAGAAACAGGAAAGCCCTACAACGAGGAAGATCTTCGTCCGCTTTTAAAGGAGATAGGCTTTGCATCGAGCATGATCGGTGCAACCCTACAAAATACCGCCAATCCAACAATGTTGGATGCTGGCTATAAAGCCAATGTGATTCCAGGGTCTGCAACCGCAACAATTGATGGCCGATTCATTCCGGGATTTGAGGATGAGCTCAATTCAACAATTAAGAGTTTGATTGGCGAAAACATAACTGTTGAAACAATTACTCGCGATAAGGCGCTAGAAGTTCCCTTCGAGGGAGATCTCGTTGAGGCAATGTGCAACTCCTTAGTAAAGGAGGATTCGGTAGCGATTCCAGTTCCTTATGTAATGAGTGGCGGTACAGACAATAAGGCTTTAGCTGATTTAGGAATTATTGGTTACGGTTTTTCTCCCCTAAAGCTAGATGCCGATTTCAACTTCATGGCGATGTTCCATGGAGTAGATGAGCGGGTACCTGTCGAGGGTCTTACTTTTGGAGCGCGCGTGCTTAAGGACTTCCTAGAACACGCTTAGAGGCTAATCTCATCCAAAGCGTTGCGAACGATTTCAGGAAGTGAGATCTCTTCGCTCTTCAAAACGCCGCGAAGTTGGGCACCTGTTCTGGCTCCAATAAGTGCGCTAGTCACACCTGGTGCATCACGCACCCACGCTAAGGCAACTTCAAGTGGTGAAAAACCTAAACCTTCAGCTGCAACTGCTACCGCTTCGACTATTTTTGCACAGCGAGAGTCCAGGTATGGCTCAATATGCTTTGCAAAATGTGGCGCAGCTCCGCGGGAATCACTTGGAATACCTTTGCGGTACTTACCTGTTAATACTCCACGAGCAAGAGGTGCCCACGCTAAAAATCCCAAACCACATTCAACCGCGGCATCGATAATCTCAAACTCTGCATTTCGATTAATCAGTGAGTACTCACCTTGAACGGTAGTTAGTGGTGCTTTCATCGAATTGGATTGCTGCTTTGTGGCAGCTCTTGCTAACTGCCAACCGGAGTAGTTACTCACCCCAACATATCGAGCGCGGCCAGTTGTATACGCGTAATCAAGCGCGGATAAGGTGTCATCGAGAGGAGTGACCTCATCCCAATTATGTATTTGCCAAATGTCAACAAAATCTGTTCCTAGGCGATTGAGGGAACGATCCAATTCAGCGATCAAGCTATGCCGTGAAGCATCTACTCGTCGAGTTCCATCAGCAAAATTAATTCCGGCTTTGGTTGCGATGATCACATCATCACGATTGAAAAGCGTTCCAATTAAGCCGCCAATTACACGCTCACTGTCTCCATCACCATATGTGGCCGCGGTATCTAAAAAGTTTCCACCAGCATCTAAAAAGGCACGGCACTGATCTGCCGCTTCAATCTCATCGGTGTCCCGTCCCCAGGTCATGGTTCCAAGTCCCAAGCGAGAGAGTGCTAATCCGCTTGCGCCAGCTCTTCGCTTTTCCATGGTGGGACCTTAGCAAGGCCAGAGGGCAAAAGCTGCGATAGCCTTTCATTATGCGATTAGTTTTGATCCGACATGCCCACTCCCAATCTAATGCTTCTGGGGTTTTATCCGGACGACTACCCGATGTTCACCTGTCCGAAAAGGGCGTAAAGCAGTCCGAGAAACTTTCAGAAAGGTTAGGAAATTTTGCGGTTGAACAGTTAAGAGTTTCACCTCTTGAAAGATGTTTTGAAACTATTTCTCCTTGGCTTAACAATGTTCTTCTGAAGAGTTCACCAAGATTTAAACCCATAATTGATCCTTTTCTCAATGAGGTCGATTACGGCAATTGGAGTGGAAAGAAACTCAGCGCACTAACCCGCAAAAAGGAGTGGCGCACGGTTCAAGAGTCACCCAGTCGCATGTACTTTCCTGGCGGCGAAGGGATAGCCCAAATGCAATCTCGTGCAATGAGCGTTGTGCATGATCTTGCCAAGCTACCTGATTCGAAAACCGCTGTGATCGTTAGTCATGGCGATGTCATCAAATCCATCCTTGCTTCAGCCCTTGGTATGCATCTAGATGAGTTCCAGAGAATCGTCATAGATCCTGCATCTGTATCAGTTCTCGATTACTCAGGAATTAAGCCACGAGTTTTGCTTCTTAATGACACACGAGCGGTTGTTACAGAGTTACTGCAGGCACCTAAACGCTCCCGAAACCTTTTAGGTGGGGGAGCTGGTAAGTGAGGCACTCCTTCACCAATCCCAATCGGTGTGTAGCGGGAACGATTGGTGCACCAGGTGAACGCGCCTTCTTTATCCAAGTCCGTTCAGATAATCGAATCATAAGCGTTGCTCTTGAAAAAGCGCAGGTTCAGGCGGTTGCTAATCGTTTAGAGATGATGATCGCTGAAGTTCGTAAAGTAAATCCGCTCATTCTGGTTGAATCTTTAACACCTGACGATGCTCCGTTGGAAACACCAGTTGATGAAGAGTTTCAAGTTGGAGCGATTTCCTTAGCGTGGAATGATCAAACGCAACTCATTGTCCTCGAACTCTTCGAATTAGAAGATGCCGAGGAAGATGCCGATGCCGATGTTCTGGAAATCAATTTCTCAATAGGTATGGCTTTGGCCTTTGCGCAGCGATCAAAAGCATTAGTGAACGCGGGACGATTACCTTGTCCATTTTGCGGGATCCCGATCGATCCACGTGGACATTTATGTCCGAGGGCAAATGGCTACCGTCGATAAGTTATCGATTTTGCGTGATGGTACCTTACGCGTGACTGGACGTTTAGTTGATGCTTCTAATGCAACCTTGTATGCAACTTCAACTTTTAATGATCAGGAGCTCATTTGCATATACAAACCTATAGCTGGCGAAAGACCATTATGGGATTTTTCCGAGGGGTCTTTGGCTCATCGAGAGTACGCAGCATATTTAGTGAGCGATCAACTGGGCTTTAATCTTGTCCCTCTGACTATTTTACGTGATGGTCCCTATGGTGAAGGCATGGCGCAGGAGTGGATCACCATCGATGAATCCATTGATTTGAGTACTTTCTTTTCCACGGATCATCCTTCATTGCGTTCGATGGCGCTTTTTGATGCCATTATTAACAACACCGATCGAAAGATCGGACATTTATTACCTCTCACCAATGAGATTGTTTATGGCTGTGACCATGGAGTTACCTTTCATGTTGAAGACAAGTTGCGCACCGTTTTATGGCAATGGGCAGAAAAACCATTTAACGAGCAAGAGTTAGCGATCCTGCAAAAAGCTCAAGACCTTTTAGCTGGTGATTTAGGAACATTGCTGGAGTCACTTCTCACTCAAGCAGAGATTTCGGCGACTCAACAACGTGTTTCTCGCTTGCTTTCGGAAGGTACATTCCCATTACCAAACCCCAATTGGCCCGCTGTTCCGTGGCCGGCTTTCTGAGAAACCAATACGATACAGAAATGAAATCTTGGACTTCGGTCGATATCCCCGTTCTTGCCGCAGGCCGCAAATTCCCAGAACTGAAGCTCTCTGATACAGCCTCACAAGGCATCCATACGGTGAAGAAGAAGTCTACTCATCGCATGTATGTATGCGGTATTACTCCCTATGATTCGACCCATCTTGGGCATGCTGCTACCTATTTGACCTTTGATTTGATCAATCGTTACCTGAGAGCTTGCGGTTCAACGGTTAATTACGTGCAAAACATCACAGACATCGATGATCCATTGCTCGAGAGAGCAAATCGCGATGGAATAGATTGGCAGGAGTTAGCGCAGCAGCAGATTGATCTCTTCCGTGGTGACATGGTGGCACTTCGGGTTATTCCGCCGACTCATTACATAGGTGCCGTCGAGGCTATTCCACTTGTTGTCGAGGCGGTTAATGAGCTTCAATTACGAGAAAGTATCTACCCAGTTGACGCCGACCTTTATTTCGCAATAGAAAAAGATCCACAATTTGGAAAGCGATCGCATCTGTCACTGAAAGAAATGCTTTCGATTTTTTCCGAACGTGGTGGTGATCCTTTACGCCCGGGCAAACAAAATCCACTTGATTGTCTAGTGTGGATGAATCGCCGACCTAACGAACCTGGATGGGAATCATCCTTGGGAGTTGGACGACCAGGATGGCACATAGAGTGCACAGCTATCGCACTTAAATATCTCAATCCGCTGGAAACAGATGAAACACTCATCGATATCCAAGGTGGTGGTAGTGATTTAATCTTTCCTCATCATGAAATGTGCGCGGCACAAGCTCATGTAATGACAGGTAAAGAGTTAGCCACCTCATATGTTCACACCGGAATGATTGGCTTGGATGGCGAAAAGATGAGCAAAAGCAGGGGAAACCTCGTCTTTGTTTCACGCCTAGTAGCTGCCGGGGTAGATCCCATGGTGATTCGTTGGGCGCTGATGTCCAATCATTATCGTCTCGATCGAATGTGGAGCGATGAGGTTTTAAACAAGGCCCACAGTGAAATTTCCGTTGTTAAAAATGCCTTTCAAATGTCGCACGTTGCACCGACGGAACACTTGGTTCAACAGCTGTCGGAGGCGATCAGCAATGATCTTGATACTCCTGCAGCACTTGCGGCGATAATTTCTTGGAGTGAGGAAACCATGAACGGATCTAGTGGGGGAGATCTAAAAGAGTTGAGAAACACCCTCGATGCTCTCTTGGGATTGCTTCTTTAATCTTCTTTCTGGCGGCGTAAATATCTTTCAAACTCTTTTGCAATACTGTCTCCGGATACCTCTGGAAGTTCGGCAGCATCTTTACTTTCTTCAAGAGCTTTCACATATTCGGCTACCTCTGTGTCCTCCGCTGCCAAGTCATTTACCTCTTGTTCCCACGTGTCTGCATTTTCAGGTAAATCCGCCAGCGGAATTGAGATCTCCAAAAACTCTTCTAAGGTATTGATCAATGCCAAGGTAGCTTTTGGAGATGGTGCGTTTGAAGCGTAGTGAGGAACTGCTGCCCACAGCGAAATCGCATCGATGCCACGCCGCATGCATCCATCCTGAATGATTCCCAAAATTCCAGTTGGACCTTCGTACTTGGATACTGAAACACCTAGACGAGCCGCTATCGATGGATGAGCGCTGGTGCCAGTTACAGCAATAGGACGTGTATGAGGGGTATCAGCAAGTAATGAACCAAGTGTGATGATAAGTGAAACCTCTAGATCATCAGCTAAATCTAAAAGATCAGAGGTAAAACTCTTCCAACGCATCGAAGGTTCAACTCCGGTAACAATCACCAGATCTCTTTGCATTGAGGGAATAGAGAGTCCAAATACTTGAGTTGTCGGCCAAGTAAGGCTTCGAATCTGGCTCTCATCAATGGATACAACCGGGCGATTTACTTGAAAATCATAGAACTCCTCAGATTCAACCTCTGCTATGAGTTCTGGTACAACATCATCGCTCTCATCTTGCCAACCAGATAACAAGTGCTCCACCGCACCCGAGGCCGCTTCAGCAGCATCATTCCAGCCAGTAAAGCCCATGATCATGACCGGATTTCGCAGCGGTGGAATCTGATAAATCTCCATGAATGCAACCTTAAGGTAACCTTCGTCAAATGAGTACTCCAACCAAGCAGCCAGGGTTATTGCGGACAACCTTGGCTCAACGGGTTGTAGTTGCCGATGGGGCTATGGGAACGATGTTGCAAGCGGCAAATCCCACTCTTGATGATTTTCAAAACCATGAGGGCTGCAACGAAATTCTCAACGTTAGTAGGCCAGACATCGTTCGCTCCGTTCACAATGAGTATTTAGCCGCTGGAGTTGATGCTGTCGAGACAAATACCTTTGGTGCTAATTGGTCTAACTTGGCAGATTACGGGATCGAAGATCGTATTTATGAGCTGGCTTTTGCAGGTGGAAAAATCGCACGTGATGCCGCAGATTCCTTTTCGACAGCTGCTAAACCTCGGTTCGTTCTAGGTTCGTTGGGACCCGGAACAAAACTGCCCAGCCTTGGGCATACAACTTATGAGAATTTGAAGATCGCCTATTACACCGCCGCCAAAGGTTTGTCTGATTCAGGTTGCGATGCTCTGCTTGTAGAAACTTCGCAGGATTTATTACAGGTTAAGGCTGCATTGAATGGTTGTCGTCAGGCGATCAAAGAGTCTGATCGTGACATTATGTTGATTGCACAAGTTACCGTTGAAACAACAGGAACAATGCTTTTGGGTTCCGAGATTGGTGCAGCTCTTAACACATTAGAGCCTATGGGAATCGATTTGATCGGTCTCAACTGCGCCACCGGCCCAACTGAAATGTCTGAACATCTTCGATACTTAAGTAAGAATGCAAAGATCGCGATTTCGGTAATGCCTAACGCCGGCTTGCCGGTTCTTGGGGCTAATGGTGCGTCCTATCCATTGGGACCGCAAGAGCTTGCTACCGCACTCGAAGGCTTTGTTGATGATTATGGAATCTCTTTAGTAGGAGGATGTTGCGGTACGACTCCTGCTCATTTAGCAGCTGTTGTTCAACAGATTAGCGGTAAAAAAGTTCAAGAAAGATCTCCGCAATTAGATCCTGGCGCCTCCTCTTTGTATCAATACGTTCCTTTCAGACAGGATCAGACTTATCTTGCAATCGGCGAACGAACCAATGCAAACGGTTCACGGGCATTCAGAGATGCATTACTAGCCGAAGATTGGGAAAAATGTGTAGAGATTGCACGTGATCAAATCCGAGATGGTGCACATATGCTCGATTTATCAGTTGATTATGTAGGTCGCGATGGAGCATCTGACATGAGTCAATTAGCTTCCAGATTTGCAACCGCAAGCACACTGCCGATCGTTCTAGATTCAACTGAACCCGCTGTTTTAAAAGCCGGCCTTGAACATTTAGGCGGTCGATGTGTTATTAACTCAGTTAACTACGAAGATGGTGACGGACCAACATCTCGTTTTGCCAAAATTATGCCTTTGGTAAAGGAACATGGGGCAAGTGTCGTTGCCTTAACTATTGATGAAGAAGGTCAAGCTCGCGATGCCGAATGGAAATTACGGGTAGCGCGAAGACTCATTCATGATCTTCATGACAATTGGGGAATTAATGTTGGTGACATTTTGATCGACTGCCTTACCTTTCCCATAGCAACCGGTCAAGAGGAAACTCGCAAAGATGGAATTGAAACAATTAACGCGATTCGCCAACTGAAAACAGAGTTTCCCGATGTACAAACAACTTTAGGTATCAGCAACGTTTCTTTTGGACTCAATCCTGCGGCCCGCATTGTCTTGAACTCTGTTTTTCTCCATGAGTGTGTGCTTGCCGGGTTAGATTCAGCGATCGTTCATCCTTCAAAAATCACACCAATGGTTCGTATCGATGAGCGTCAAAAGAAGGTCGCACTCGATCTAATTTATGATCGCAGAACATTTGATGGTCAAGAATGTACTTATGATCCACTTCAAGAGTTTCTACAGTTATTTGATGGAGTTGAACTTGCGACAAGTAAAAATGCCAGAGCCGAAGCCCTTGCAGCCCTTCCGCTCTACGAGCGACTTCAACGTCGTATAGTCGATGGCGAAAAAGTTGGCCTCGAAGATGACCTCAAGGAAGCGATGGCGCAGGGTACTCCGCCACTGGAAATCATAAATACTCATTTACTTGAAGGCATGAAGATTGTTGGAGAACTCTTTGGAAAGGGTGAGATGCAGCTTCCCTTTGTGCTTCAAAGCGCAGAGGTAATGAAAACTGCGGTGGCAATTCTGGAACCGTTTATGGAAAAGACTGGCGATGAAGGCCGTGGAACCATGTTGCTCGCAACTGTAAAGGGCGATGTACATGACATCGGTAAAAACTTGGTCGATATTATTTTGACAAATAATGGGTACCGAGTTGTAAACATAGGCATCAAGCAGACAATTAATCAGATTATCGATGGTGCCCTAGAATCAAATGCAGATGCAATTGGGATGAGCGGTCTACTTGTAAAATCAACTGTAATCATGAAAGAGAATTTGCAAGAGATCACCGCGAGAGGTTTGGATCAAAAGTGGCCGATCGTGCTGGGGGGCGCGGCATTAACTAGAGCCTATGTTGAACAAGATTTAGCCGCGATATTCCCCGGAGAAGTTCGATATGCCAGAGATGCTTTTGAGGGCTTGCGACTCATGGATGCGATTATGGCGGTTAAACGTGGGGAACCTGGTGCGGCTCTGCCGGCACTTCGTGAACGTAAAGTTTCCAACACTCGGGTTAAGGGTGAGGAAGCTCCGATCGATACAACGCGTAGTGATGTCGCTGTTGATGTAGACATTCCGAAAGCGCCATTTTTTGGTTCTCGAGTAGTTAAAGGAATTCAACTGAACGATTACGCGGGTATGTTGGATGAGAGAGCACTATTCGTTGGGCAATGGGGCTTAAAAGGCAATCGCGGTGAGTATGAAAACATGGTCGAAAATGAAGGGCGTCCACGCTTGCGATCGCTGCTCAATGATGTACAGGCAAATGGTTGGCTCCACGCCGCTGTCGTATACGGATACTTCCCTTGCTATAGCGAAGGCAATGATTTAGTCATTTTGCATCATGAGGGTGACAATAAAGGTAAAGAGAGAACCAGATTCACCTTCCCTCGCCAAACCCGAGATCGACGATTGTGCATTAGTGATTTCTTTGCATCCAAGGAATCCGGAAAAACAGATGTTGTTGCTTTCCACGTAGTAACTATGGGATCTACCGTCAGCGAGGCAGCAGCTAGGTTATTTGCGGATAATAATTATCGCGCGTACCTAGAACTTCATGGGTTATCAGTTCAGTTAACAGAAAGCCTTGCCGAACACTGGCATGCACGCATACGCGAAGAGTTAGCAGTTAAGGAAGATGATTCGGCAGACTTGCAAGGTATTTTGGATCAGGGATACCGAGGCTCGCGTTACTCCTTTGGATACCCAGCCTGTCCAGATCTTGAACAACAGGTTCAATTGTGTGAATTGCTGGACCCAGCTCGAATCGGTGTGGAACTTTCTGAGGAGTTTCAACTTCATCCAGAGCAATCAACCTCTGCAATCATTGTTCATCACCCTGAGGCGAAATACTTCAACGCTAACTAATGGAGAATCAAACTTCATTTTTCGAGGCTGTCTTTTTTGACATGGATGGCTTGATGATTGACTCAGAGCCGCAATGGTTTCAATCAGAGATTGAAGTCACGCATCCCTTTGGATACACCTGGTTAGAAAGTGACCAAGTTGCATGTCTAGGAGGACCCTTATCGCGCGTCGGTGAATATATGTTTGAAAAATGTAATGGTGCCCAATCTCCACAGTTTTTCACCCAAACTCTGATTGAAACTCAAGCCGCAAAAATGCGTGATAACACACCAACAATGCCCGGGGCGTTAGAACTTGTTCGTCAATTGCAGATCAATGGCGTCAAAACCGCTCTCGTTTCAGCTAGTCCACGCAACATCGTAGATGCCGTTTTGGATAACCTAGGGCATAACTTATTTCCCTTTTCGATAAGTTCTGATGATGTCGAACATACGAAACCACATCCAGATCCTTATCTAAAGGCGGCTTTACTCAGTGAAGTTGACATCACACAATGTCTAATCTTAGAAGACTCACTGACTGGAATGAGTGCGGCCACATCTAGTGGTGCCTTTCTTGTCGCAGTTCCTCATTTGGTGACGATTGAAGAATCGGCCAAAGTACGTGTAATCAAATCGCTCGAGCAATTAACTTACGAAAAGCTATCTCAACTGCATGTTGATTTCTCGTGCGCCATTTAATCGTTATGGGCTGGACAAATACTCTTAAAGAAACACCAGTCACATAGTCGAGATGGCTTGGGTGGCCAATACTCTTTCTCCATAGAGATAAAGATCTCTTTCGCAACACGGTGAAGAATTTTTTCAGCAGATTCAATATCTTTTAAAGTTGGATAACTTTTGACGATTCTTCCATCACCCAGATAAATGAGTTGGAGGAGTTTGGGCAAAACTCCAGTTGATTTCCAATACAACAAGGCATAGACACGAAGCTGAAAAAGCGCTTTTTCTTCCCAACCAGGTTTTGGTGATTTACCGGTTTTATAATCAACTATTCGTACCTCGCCAGTTGGAGCGATGTCTAAGCGATCCACGTACCCATGCAGGTAAACATCCTCTTCAAAATCATCCTCTAAATGCATCTCACGATGTGTTGCATCAAAGCTCGTAGGATTCTCAAGAGTGAAGTAAGTTGTTATTAGCGCAGTTGCACGGTCTAACCACTCTTTTTCGTTAGTAACCATTTGCCTTAATTCAGGTTTGTCGGATAGCTGAGCGCTCCACCTAGAAGGCAAGAGATCAAAAGCGGTCTGTGGGATCCGTTCGACACTTGGGAGTTCGAAGAGATCCTGTAAAACGGTATGCACTAAGGTGCCACGTTCAGCATCAAGGGATAGTGGCTCGGGGAGTTTTTCGATCTTGCGGTATTTGTAGAGCTGAGGGCAGTTTTCGTACTCACTTACAGCACTCGGCGAAAGTCGCAGTTTCTTCTCATCGCTCACCTGCCTGAAGATACTCGTACTTTCATCAACATTTTCGCCTAAGATGCTCCCGTGTCTAATCTTGGGTATTTCGGCGCTGGCGATCGCATCCAACTCACCGATGCAAAGGGAAAGTTGTATAGCTTTACAATCACACCCGGAAAAGAATGGCACACCCACAAGGGTTGGATTACGCATGATGATTTAATCGGAATGCCAGAGGGTTCAGTCGTTAGTACTACTGCGGGTTTGAAGTTCACCGCCTTTAAACCACTGCTTGCCGATTACGTTCTGACCATGCCACGTGGTGCCACGATCGTTTACCCAAAAGATGCAGCCATGATCGTTGGAGTAGCTGACATTTATCCCGGTGCTCGAGTCCTAGAAGCAGGAGTAGGCAGTGGCGCTCTAACGATATCTTTATTGCGCGCAGCAGGCCCGACAGGAAAGGTGCACTCCGTCGAACGTCGAGAAGATTTTGCAGATAACGCTCGCTCCAATGTTGATTCTTACTTTGGAGCCCCACCAGTGAACTGGTCGCTAATTGTTGGGGATTTGCAGGATCAAAAGTTTGATTCAGAGTTCGATCGCGTAATTTTGGACATGTTGGCGCCTTGGGAGTGTGTAGAAATTGCCGCACGTGCGCTTCGCCCAGGTGGAGTATTTCTCGCCTACGTCGCAACAACAACACAACTATCTGCTACCGCTGAAGCGCTTAAAGCGGATGGGCGATTTACAGAACCTGAGAGTTCAGAAACCATGGTTCGAGGGTGGCACCACGAAGGTTTAGCGGTTCGTCCTCAACAACGAATGATTGGACACACAGGATTTCTCATTCAAAGCCGCAGAATGGCACCTGGCGTAGAGGTGTTAGCTCGACGTCGTCGACCAGCGAAGGGTGCTTACGGTGTCTCGGAAGATTGAGCGTTTGATCAATCTCACTATCGCTTTGCTCGCAACAAAAAGGTATCTAACAAAGTCAGAAATATTTAGATCGGTTGAAGGCTATGAAGGAAGTGCAGAGACTAAGGAGAGAATGTTTGAACGAGACAAGGATGATCTGCGTTCACTTGGCATCGAAATTGAAGTTGGAAGTTTTGACCCAATATTTAATGATGAAGCCGGTTATCGAATCAAACAAGAGAAATACCAACTAGACCTAGGTGAAATCACTCCTACTGAAATTTCTCTTTTGTCGCTAGCAGCACAAGCTTGGCAAGGGGCTTCATTTGATGAAGCAGCACAAAAGGCGTTGTTGAAATTGAGCTCGATGGGTGTACCAAGTGATTCACTTTCGTTACCAACGTCAGCTCATAAAGTAAATGACGGCGGGGGTGATTTACCACTGATAACTAAGGCCATCGCCGAACAACAGTTGATCACCTTTGTTTATCTAGATTCACAGCTCGATCGACAAGAACGAAAGGTCGTACCTGTTGGGTTATCCTCACGATCAGGATTTTGGTACATATCCGGAGTAGATCAAGAGATCCAGGAGATTCGCACATTTCGGATAGATCGTATCGATGGTGAAATTACCGCTACCAAGGGACCGAAGGATTTTGAACTTCCTCAAAGTTTTGATCCTGCAAGAGTTTTTGATGGGGATGCATCACAGTCATTCGCAATTATCGATGTGCGAAAAGGTAAAGGATTCTCACTTCGGGCTTTGGCAAGTTCTAGTCAGTCTTTAGGGGAGTGGGATCAATTAAGGCTACCGATCTACAACCTCAACACCCTGGCCTCTTTGGTGCTCTGGCACGGAATCGATGTTTATGTTCAGGAGCCATTTGAACTGCGGGAGCTTATAGTCGCGCATTTAGAAAAATTGGTGAACAACCATGGGTAAGAATTTCTCTGCTCCTCTAGAACGTACCGCCCGTCTGTTGGATCTGGTTCCCTACATCCATGCACACCAGGGGATAGCGCTCAAAGATCTTGCCGCAGTATTTGAGGTAAGTAATGCGCAAATGGTAAATGATTTAACGACCCTGTGGATGTGTGGTCTTCCTGGTTATACACCGCTTGAATTAATGGATTTAGATTTTGAGTCAGGCTACGTCAGCATCAGTAACGCTCCAACCTTGGCAAAACCGCGCTCAGTAACCTTTGATGAAGGCGTTGCACTTATTTTGGGATTGGATCTTCTGCGGGCATCAATCCCAGTTGACAGAATTGATTTGCTCGAAAAGATTGATTTTTTATCAGCCAGGATATCTACGATAATCAATTTGAGTTCAACTTTTTCTGTGATAGCACCGATTAATCAGGGTGTCTCTGCCGCGATCGATCAGGCTCTCTCTTCCCGTTGTACTCTTGAGATTGAATATCATTCTGTCTACCGAGATGAAGTCACAGAACGCGTCGTGTTCCCAATAGAGATTGTTGAAATTGATGGACAACAGTATTTGAGTTCATACTGTTACTCAGCTTCTGATTTTCGACAGTTCAAATTGGATCGAATCCAAAGTGCGGTCGTTACGCACGAGATTAAAACCATCCCCAAGGATTCATCAAAAACCGAGAAGATAAATTCTCGTTTGAAAGTATTGAAACCGAATCGCCAAATCGCCGAACGATTTAGCAAGAGTGATTTAAAAGCTGGCTCCGAGTTTGTTTTTCAAACCTATTCTCAGCAATGGTTGGAGAGATCCATCCTTTCCTCAGGTGATGGAGTGGTCTTGATCACGCCCCCTGAAATCCGAGCTTCCATAGCGCAGATGGCTCAATCCATGCTGGATCGTTACAAAGATGAGTAAAAGCATCTACAGTTTTTAGGCTGGCTGGTGTAGCCTTCGGAGAAATAACAGCCAAGGAGTAATTACTATGAATTTAGGTCCAAGAGAGATCGTTATTCTTTTGATCGTTGTCCTCGTACTTTTTGGTGCCAAGCGCCTTCCCGATTCAGCCCGTTCACTTGGTCGCTCAATGCGAATCTTTAAGAGTGAGATGAAGGAAATGAAGGCCGACGACGTTACAATCGAAGAAGACGGCAAAACCGAGAAGTAACTCAATGGCATCTTCAAGCGAAGCTAGGATGCCGCTACTCGACCACTTACGAGAGTTACGCAAGCGAGTTTTAAGTTCTGCGATCGCTGTTCTCGTTGCCTTTGGTGCGGGTTGGTATTTCTACAATCCCATCATCGCCACCTTAGCCAGCCCAGTCTGCGATTTAAAGGCTGCGCAACAATCAGATGCGGCAAGTTGTGGAGCGTTATACATCAGCGGTGTACTAGGTCCTCTTGATTTGCAGATTAAAGTTGCATTATTGACAGGTGTAATCATCTCGGCACCTTTCTGGCTTTATCAATTGTGGGCCTTTATCGCTCCTGCTTTGCATAGGAAAGAGAAACGAACCAGCATCCTCTTTGTTGCATCAGCAACCCCATTTTTTGCTATGGGTGCAGCCCTGGGTTATTTGATTTTACCGGTAGCAATCAAAGCGCTTTTCGGTTTTACTCCAAACGCGATTAGTAACCTGGTGAGATTTGATGACTATTTAGATTTCGTTTTGAGAGTAATTTTATTTGTTGGATTAGCCTTTGAACTCCCCATTTTCCTTCTGACCTTCAATTTGATTGGTTTTCTCCGAGGTAAAACGATTTTAAAGCCATGGCGAATTTGGATTTTTGTTATCTTTTTCTTTGTTGCGGCTCTGTCTCCAACTGCAGATCCGCTGAGCATGATTCTTCTGTCAGCCCCTCTCATTCTCTTCTATTTTATGGCAGGACTGATCGCGGTCTTAGTCGATAAGCGCCGAGATAAAAAACTAGAGTTGGTCGAAACCGGCAGTATGGCGATTGAAGCACCAACCTCAATTAAGGAATAGCCGATAGGGTCTTCCCATGTGGGCTTTGGTGATAAATCCTGTCTCAGGTCAGGGAAAAGGAACCACAGTCGGCACCTATGTCGCAGGGTGGCTCACGCAAAGAAAAATTACTTATACGATCATTACCGGAAACTCAGCAATAGCTCTTACCGATCACTTGGCTTCATTCATCGATAAGAATCCACAGTGTGAAGGAGTCATAGCAATCGGGGGAGACGGCTTACTTCACCTTATTTTGCAACGGGTTGTTTCATCTCAAATTCCATTTGCAATTATTCCCGCTGGTACTGGAAATGATTTTGTACGAACCCTTGGTTGGGATCTTGAAAATTTCGATGCTCAACTTGAGGCTATTACATCAACACAGCCAACCTCAATAGATCTTGGTCTAGTTGATGGCGAATGGTTTGGCGCGATTCTTTCAACAGGTTTTGATTCAATTGTTAATGAGAGGGCCAACACCATGAACTGGCCTAAAGGTCCCATGAAGTACAACGCGGCCATTGCTATTGAACTACCGCGGTTCAAGCCGCGGCATTATGAAATTACCCTCGATGATCGCACTATTTCAACTGAGGCGATGCTCATAGCCGTCTCCAACGGTCGCTCCTATGGCGGTGGCATGTTGGTGTGTCCTAACGCCTCTATCACTGATGGAGTTTTTGATGTCATGGTCCTTCATCCGATCTCAAAGTATGAATTCATTAAAGTCTTCCCACGAGTCTTTGCCGGAACTCACATCACCCATCCAGCGGTAGAAATAGTAAGGAGCAGATCGGTAAGGATTGAAAGTAAGGCGGTCGCTTATGCCGATGGGGAGAGAATCGGTCAGCTACCAGTTGTTGCCGAATGTATTCAAGGCGCGATCAAGAGCTGGATCGCATGACAACACCGGCAGAAAAATTTGCAGCGGCAAAATTGCGCGGCCAACATCCAATCACAACAGAGTTTCTTTTAACTTTTGATTTTGAGTTTGATCCATTTCAAATTTCAGCCTGCCATGCAGTAGAGGATGGAAAAGGAGTCTTAGTTGCGGCTCCAACTGGTGCCGGAAAAACGGTTGTTGGCGAGTTCGCCGCATATTTTGCGTTACAAGCAGGTAAGAAATGCTTCTACACAACACCGATTAAGGCTCTTTCTAATCAGAAATACTCAGAGTTTGTTTCAAAGTTTGGTGAGGATCGAGTCGGACTTTTGACCGGAGATACAAGCATAAACGGCGAGGCCGAAATTTTGGTGATGACCACTGAAGTTCTGCGAAACATGTTGTATGCAGGATCCAATACCCTAACAAATTTAGGGTGTGTTGTAATGGATGAAGTTCATTACCTTGCTGACAAGTTTCGTGGTGCAGTGTGGGAAGAGGTGCTTATTCACTTGATGGAAAGTGTTCAGGTTATTTCGCTTTCAGCAACGGTCTCGAACGCAGAAGAATTTGGTGAATGGTTGGGCGAAGTTCGAGGTGAGACTGAGGTAATTGTCAGTGAAATTCGACCAATCCCTTTATTTCAACATGTATTAATCGGTAATCGATTATTAGATCTCTTTGAACAACCCGGCAGGATCAATCCTGAGATCCTCCAGCGGGAACGAGAGGCGATTAGACGTTCATCATTGGGTCGAAACCGTCGTGGTCGATTTGACGAGCCATCAGATCGTATGAGCCGCGCCGACATAATTGAAAAGCTTCAGCGCGAAAATCTCTTGCCTGCTATTACCTTTATCTTCTCAAGGCTCGGGTGTGATGCTGCAGTCAAACAATGTCTACATGCGGGATTACGACTCACCTCGCCCGAAGAGAGATTGGAGATTCGGCAAACCGCACTTCGATACACGCAAAACATCGCAGAAGAGGATTTAGAGGTACTGGGATTTGAAGAATGGTTGACTGCACTTGAACGCGGAATCGCAGCTCACCATGCTGGACTTTTGCCAAGTTTTAAAGGTGTAGTTGAAGACTTGTTTCAACGAGGCCTAGTCAAAGCGGTGTTTGCAACGGAAACTTTAGCTTTAGGAATCAACATGCCTGCTCGAACCGTGGTGTTGGAAAAACTCATTAAGTTCAATGGTGAAGCGCATGTACCTATAACACCAGGCGAGTACACACAATTAACCGGTCGAGCTGGCCGACGTGGAATCGACATTGAAGGAAACGCGGTAATTCAATGGTCACCAACTGTTGATTCAGCATCTGCTGCGGGCTTGGCGTCAACGCGAACTTACCCATTGCGTTCATCCTTTTCTCCTACCTACAACATGGCGATAAATCTCATCTCTAGATTTGGTCGAGAAACCGCACGACGATCTCTTGAATCATCCTTTGCACAGTTTCAGGCAGATCGCGCAGTTGTTGGATTAACTCGCCAGATTCGAAAAAATGAAATTCTCATCGCCGAGCTTTTGAAGGATGCGCAGTGCCACCTAGGCGATTTCTCCGAGTATGCGCGAGTGCGACGTTCAATTAAAGAGGTTGAGGTTTTACTCGGTCGTCGTGATCAACGGAAAACATTTGATAATCGTCAACGCGGACATATGGAGGCTGAACTTTCCGATCTTCGCAGGTCTTTGAAGGCACATGCGTGTCACGGCTGTGCTGAGCGAGAGGACCATGCACGACTTGCCGAAAGAGCGGGACGATTAACCCGTGAAAATGAAGGGTTAACTGCGCGAGTAGAAAATCGGACTCATGTTATAGCCAAGACCTTTGATCAAATCTGCCAAGTTTTAGATCACCTTGAATACATCGATGGTGAAAAACCAACGACTCAGGGAAAGATTTTGACCAAGATCTACGCCGAATCAGATCTTCTGCTAACTGAGTCAATCCGCAGAGGTTTGTTTGATGAATTAAATGCTACGGAGCTGCTCTCCGTTGTTTCCTGCATGATCTTTGAATCCCGTTCTCAGGAGAATTTAGCGCCGAAACTGCCCAGCCAAAAAGTTACCTCTACCTTGACCGAGATAATCTCCTTGTGGGCAGCTCTTGAAAAGATCGAAAATGATTTTGGGGTTAAAACCCAACGTGAACCAGATGCAGGTTTTTGTTTCATCTCATACAAGTGGGCCAGCGGAAACTCGCTTAACAGCGTTTTAAAGGGCAGTGACATGTCAGTTGGCGATTTTGTGCGATCAACCAAGCAACTTGTAGATCTTCTCAATCAGATCGCTGGAGCGAGTGAAAAACTTCGCCCAGTCTGTAAGGATGCGGTCAAGCGAATCGATCGCGGGGTAGTGGCCTACCTCATGGGAGATGTATGACTTTAATGTTGTTGGATAGTGCCTCCCTTTGGTATCGCGCTTATTACGGAATGCCAGATACCTTGCTGGCTCCTGATGGAACCTCAGTAAACGCAATTCGTGGCTACATCGATATGACGGCGCGCTTGATGAATGTATACAAACCAAATCGCTTAGTTGCCTGCCTCGATGGAGACTGGCGTCCAAGTTGGAGAGTAGATATTTTCCCTGAGTACAAAGCTAATCGTTTAGAGGAAGAGGGGGAAGAAGAGGAAGAGCCTGAAACCCTCACACCACAAATTCCGATCCTGCTAGATCTTTTAGATCTCTTCGGTATTCCCGTTGTTGGAGTCGATGATTATGAAGCAGATGATGTGATGGCAACGTATGCCGAAATCGAAAAGGGTCCCATCAGAATTGTCACCGGAGACCGAGATCTTTTCCAATTAGTAGATGACAAACGGGATATAAAGGTTGTATATCTTGCAAAGGGTATTTCTCAACATGATTTAGTAGATATCAAATATGTTTCAGATAAGTACTCAATACCTGGCGATCGTTACGATTTATTTGCCATGTTTCGTGGTGATCCTTCAGATGGTTTGCCAGGAGTAAAGGGCATCGGAGAAAAAGGGGCAGCGGTCATCGCAAACAACTTCGCTACCGCGGAGGATGCATTAGCAGCTGCTCTTGAATCTCATGAATCTTTACCACCTGCTCTTGCAAAGAAAATCATTGCGGGTGCTGATTATCTTAAGATTGC
>JAGWVL010000001.1 GCA_018970885.1 Actinomycetales bacterium | reverse complement strand
CCAACTGCAAAGTTGGTCGCACCGCAAATAACATAACGGGTTTCACCCTCACCACAATCAAGGCCAACATAGCGAATCGGCTTTTTGAACTCTGTAATCTCTTCAATAGAAAGAACTTTGGCAAACTTAAGTGGTCCCGTTAAATCAGCACCTTGATAGATGATCTCTTCAACCTCAAAACCAACGCGGATGAGCCCATCAGAGATTTGTTGGGCAGTAACTGATGCTGGTATTTCTACAAACTCTTTGATCCACGATAGAGGAGCGCGCATTACAGGCCCACTCCAAACTGTCGTGTGAAACGTAGATCTCCTTCGACAATGTCATGCATATCCGTAATCCCGTGACGAACCATAAGCGTCCGCTCAAGACCCATACCGAAGGCAAATCCACTATAGAGATCTGTGTCGATTCCGCAGGTAGCTAAAACCTTTGGATTGACCATTCCACAACCGCCCCATTCGATCCAGCGATTGTTGAAGAAAATATCTACTTCGGCACTCGGTTCTGTGAATGGGAAAAAGGATGGACGAAGTCGCGTAGTTACATCTGGACCAAACATGTGACGTGCGAAGTTATCAAGGGTGCCCTTGAGGTGGGCCATTGTGATTTCCTTATCCACAACAAGACCTTCAACCTGATGGAAAACGGGGCTATGCGTTGCATCCAGCTCATCTGCGCGGAATGTTCGACCTGGACAGACCACGTAAATCGGCGGCTGTTGCGTGAGCATTGTGCGAATTTGAACGGGTGATGTGTGGGTACGCAACACCATTCCAGATTCAACAGGTTCGATGAAAAATGTATCTTGCATAGTTCGCGCAGGGTGATCAGCTGGAATGTTGAGCGCATCAAAGTTCAACCATCCTGACTCAAGTTCGGGGCCTTCTTCTACCGCAAAGCCTTGTTCAATGAAGAAATCAGAAATCTCATTTTTGATAATTGAAATCGGATGTAACCCGCCGCGATGGGAACGATTTACCGGCAAGGTAATGTCAACAACCTCTTCTAACAAAACTTTTCTATCTCGCTCTGCCTCTAAAACCACTGTCGCATCTGCAAGGTATTGAGCGATAGCAGCTTTGGCCTCACCAATGAGCTTTCCAAAAGAGGCTTTCTCTTCAGGTGATAGGGATCCGAGAGCACGGGAAGCTAATGCAATGGGAGATTTGTCACCAAGATGGGCAAGACGTGCCACTTTGAGTGAGTCTAGATCTCTGGCGGAGGCAAAAGCCTTTCGTGCATCTTCAACCCAGGTTGAAATCTCCTCAACGCGCATAGGGAGAACTCTATCGGGAACCGCTTTATTAAAGCGGCATATTTGATAGGTGATACATAACAATCGAGGCAGCAGCGGACAAATTGAGGCTCTCTGCATTGCCCGGCATAGGAATATTCACTGTTTCGATACCGTTGAGATTTTTGCTCGCTGTTAGTCCTCGTGCTTCATTGCCGAAGATCGCAACGGTATCTCCTGATGGAGTGTAATCCTTCAAACTCATACCTCCATTTGCTTCCAGCGAGAATCCGCGAATCCCTTTCTTGATTAACTCTTCAAGTGCAATCGATTGAATTACTGGAATGTGCCACAGCGAACCAGCTGTACTTCGCACAACTTTTGGCGAGTACATGTCAACGCTACCTGGTGAAGTGATCACCGCATCAATACCAAAAGCGTCGGCAGAACGCAGGATGGTTCCAGCATTTCCAGGATCTTGTACCTCAGATAAATAAATAAATTTTCGTGAGCCATTGAGCGCAATTGATTCTAATGAGACATCAGGAATTGTGCAGATAGCGATAATTCCTTGCGGAGTTATGGTCTCTGACATCTGTTTCATCACTTCATCGCTGACATCAACGATGTTGAATTGAGTTAGGTCAGCGATCTCTTCAACTTTAGAACGACCATTGACTGTTAGGTAAACTGTCTCTACCTGCGGGCCATTCTTAGCAACGAATGCCTCACGAGCACATTGCAAACCCTCTGCAACAAACTGACCTGCAATCTTTCTCTCTTTGACTCCCCTAGAACCAATAAGAGCCTTAACTCGCGCAACATGTGGCGAGTTAAGGCTCTCAATCATTATTGGGACTTAGAGTGCTGCAAGGCTCTTGCGAGCTACATCAACAAGAGTCTTGAATGTTGCTGGATCATTTGTAGCAAGATCCGAAAGAACACGACGATCTACCTCAACACCTGAAGCTTTGAGGCCCTGGATGAAGCGATTGTAAGTAAGACCGTGTTCGCGGCAACCAGCGTTAATGCGCTGAATCCAGAGGCGACGGAAATCACCCTTCTTGTCTTTACGGTCGTTGAATGCATAAACCATTGAGTGCGTAACCTGCTCTTTTGCCTTTGTGAAAAGACGTGAGCGTTGTCCGCGATATCCGCTGGCACGTTCAAGAGTTGTGCGACGCTTTTTAGCTGCGTGTACTCCGCGCTTTACTCTCATTTAACCCACTCCTTACTTCAAACCAAGCATGCGCTTGGCGGTAACTGCGACAGTTGGCTTTGCAGCTGACTCTGTCGATAGACGACGTGTTACTCGTGAAGATTTGTGCTCGAGCAAGTGGCGCTTTCCAGCGCGCTCGTGCATAACCTTTCCAGATCCTGTGATGCGGAAGGTCTTCTTCGCACCGCTATGTGTTTTCATCTTTGGCATGGTTATGCTCCCTTACTCCGTTGTCTCTGCTGCTGCAATAGCTTTCGCCTTGCGTGCTGCCTTTGCTTCTGCCACTGCTTCTGTCTTCTTCTTCGTTGGACCAAGAACCATCGTCATGTTTCGTCCCTCTTGCTTAGGAGCGAACTCAACAAAGCCGACCTCTGCAATGTCTTCTGCAAGACGTTGCAACATCTTGTAACCCATCTCAGGCCGCGTTTGTTCGCGGCCTCGGAACTTCATTGTCACCTTCACCTTGTCTCCACCCTTGAGAAACTTCTCAACCTGACTACGTTTCGTTTCGTAATCATGATTTTCGATCTTCGGTGTCAAACGCACCTCCTTCACCACAATGTGGGTCTGGTTTTGTCGCGCTTCCCGTGCCTTCTGTGCAACTTCGTACTTGTACTTTCCGAAGTCCATGATCTTGCAAACGGGTGGATTAGCGTCTGGTGCGATCTCAACTAGGTCGAGACCTACTTCATCTGCCATCTTTAACGCTGTATCGATATCTACAACTCCAACTTGTTCACCGGTGTAACCGATTAAACGAATTTGGGGTGTGCGAATTCGATCATTGATGCGTGGTTCAGTGCTGACTTTGAGCTCCTTCGGTTCGTTAACGCTTTGGTGTAACAGCGCTGCAAAAGAAAACCGCAAGGGCAAGAGAAATACTTCTCTTATCCGACAAACCAGCCCGCACGAGTGGCGATGAAGGTGGGAGCGGTGACTCCTCTTGCAGTGGTAGTTACTCCACTGGTCTTGTGCCTAGATTACCCGTTAGGGCGGAAAAGGCAAAATTGAGCCTGATCCTAGGGAGCGCACTCCCGTGGTGAGCACTACCCTTAAACCATGGCCAAGAAAAAGAAAATTTTCGACATCACGAGCGCACAAAATGCGCTGACACGTGACCAGGCTGGTCGTCAAAAGCGTTACTTCATTTCTATGATGATTCGTACCGCTTGCTTTTTGTTGACCGTAATTCTGCCAAGTCCTTATCGCTGGTTCGCGCTATTGGGTGCGGTAACTCTTCCTTACTTTGCTGTAGTTATCGCAAATGCCGGCCGTGAAACCGTTTCTCGTGGAGCTGACATCGTAGAAGACAAGCCACTAGCTCTCGATTAATTTATGCCTGCAGAAAAGAAGGGTAAAGAGCCCTGGTCATTCTTAAAAACTTTAGTTGCCTTAGGGCTGATTGTCCTGTGCGTGTGGGCGGCACAATGGCAGTATCACCGCGGCGTCGACCGTCACGCCCGCAATACAATCATTGAAGAGCGAATTGCACGAGATGCTATCCAATTGGGAGAAATAGATTCTGAATTAGCTAACAATGAATGGCAAAGCATCGTTGCTACCGGAAATTTTGATGAGAAAAAGCAGATTCTTTTGCGTAATCGATACTCAGAAGGAAAGTACGGCTACGAGGTTCTTACCTTGTTTACCAGTACTACTGGAAAAAAGTTTTGGGTGGACCGAGGATGGGTGCAAGCCGGTGCTACAGCTACAACACCACCTGAAGTCACAAGCGTTCCAGCTGGGGAGGTAACCATCACTGGACGATTTAGATTGGACGCTTCTCTTCCTCGTGGCTCATTTTTTGCATTACCAGGATCGGGCAAGGATTTAGTTGCCGAACTTAACGCGCAATCCCAATTGAACACAGAAAAGTTTTATCTAGATTTATTAAGTGGTTCAGAGCCATCCTTAACTCCAGCCGTTACCGCTCAACTACCAACCCTAAGTGATGGACCACATATGGCTTACGCATTACAATGGCTATTCTTTGGTGGGTTAGTGATTTACGGACGGTTGTTAATTAGACGTACCCGTTAAATCCTGGCGGTTATACAGTTCCGAATACAAGCCACCCTTAGCGACTAATTCATCATGGGTGCCCCGTTCGACGATGGTGCCCTTTTCTAAAACAAGAATTTGATCAGCATCCCTGACGGTACTTAAACGGTGAGCAATCACAATGCTAGTGCGACCCTTGAGCGCTGTTTGTAATGCTGCGTGTACCAACTCCTCATTTTCAGAATCCAAGTGGGCTGTAGCCTCATCTAAGATGACTACCGCTGGAGATTTGAGCAGCAACCGAGCGATCGCAAGTCGTTGTTTCTCGCCACCAGATAGTCGATGTCCACGCTCACCAACCATGGTCTCGAAACCATTTGGGAGTGATTCAACCAAACTCCAAATTTGTGCTGATTTACATGCCTGCATCATCTCTTCTTCAGTTGCATCTTGTTTTGCATAGCGAAGATTCTCAGCGATAGTTTCATGAAATAAATGTGCATCCTGCATCACGACGCCTATGGAATTACGCAAAGACTCTAGCGTCAGATCGCGAATATCATGGCCATCTATAGAAATCGATCCATCTGTTACATCATAAAGTCGGGGTAATAACGCACTTATCGTTGTCTTACCTGCACCGGATGGACCAACTAGCGCGGTCATTGTCCCAGGCGCTGCAACGAATGAGAGATCCTTCAGTACCTGACCGCTTTGAACTGTTTCAGCTTTCGCTGCAGATTCAAGAGAAGCCAACGAAATCTCTTCTGCTCGTGGGTATGAAAAATAAACATTCTTGAACTCAATGTGAGGTTCAGTTGTCTTGAGTTCAATGGCATTGTCTCGACTCTTTACCATAGGTTCTAAATCTAAAACCTCAAAAACCCGCTCAAAGGACACTAAAGAGGTCATTACATCGATACGAACATTTGAAAGCGCAGTTAATGGTCCGTATAAGCGGGCTAACAATGCGGTGATTGCCAGAAGTGTTCCGACCGTGACGCCACCCTTGATCGCAAGATGTCCACCGATTCCATACGCAAATGCTGTGGCTATTGCCGCAACGCTAGTGAGCGCGATAAAAAAGAGTCGATTGAGCATTGCCATCTTGATTCCAATATCGGCTACTCGACGTGCACGACTTCTAAAGTATTCACGCTCACGATCAGGCTCTCCATATAAAGCGACAAGCATCGCACCTGAAACATTGAAACGCTCAGTCATTGTGCTCGACATCTCGGCGTTTACCCCAAAAGATTCGCGAGTTAAGGATTGCAATCTGCGCCCGACCCACTTGGTAGGAATGAGGAACACTGGTAACAAGAGCAAAGAAAAGATGGTTATCTGCCAGGAGAGAATTAACATCGTGATTGTAACTAATACGAGACTTACGACATTGCTTACTACCCCTGACAAGGTTGCAGTAAAGGCTTGTTGAGCACCTATAACATCTGAGTTAATTCTAGAGATCAAAGCTCCAGTTTGTGTTCGGGTAAAGAAGGCGATTGATTGCTTTTGAACATGGGCAAAAACCAGTGAGCGAAGATCGTAAATAAGACCTTCTCCGATACGTGAAGAGAAATAGCGACCCAACATATTGAAGCCAGCATCTGCGATTGCTAGCAAACCGACAAGAATCGCCAAATTCGTAACAACCGATGGATTCTTGGGTATTACACCATCATCGATCAAACGCTTCAAAAGCAATGGCGTGGCAACGACTAATCCCGCATCAATAACTACTGTTGCTAAATAGATAATGATGTTAGTTCTATAAGGACGTGCAAAGGAGAAGATTCTTTTGACTGTACCTGGCTTGAGCTTTTGCTCCTTCACTGAAGGATCTGCGGTCATAGAGCGGTGGGTCATCCACGCTGCATGCATTGACATAATTAAACGGTAAAGCCAAGAGCGCGCAGCTGATCTCTTCCATCATCAGAAATTTTGTCAGGACCCCAAGGTGGCATCCAAACCCAGTTGATCTTCACATCAGTTGTCATTCCAGCAAGTGCAGCTCGAGTTTGGTCTTCAATAACATCTTGAAGAGGGCATGCTGCAGAGGTAAGGGTCATGTTCAATATTGCGACGTTAGCTTCATCAACCATAACATCGTAAATCAGACCAAGGTCGACAACATTGATACCGAGCTCGGGATCAACTACATCCTTCATCGCCTCTGTTACATCATCAACGCTAGTAGCCATTGTCACTCTCTCCCTATTGTGGTGTTTATTCTAACTGCTGCATCCTTAAAGGCCATCCATCCCAATAATGCACACTTGATGCGCGCTGGAAACTTAGATACCCCAGCAAGTGCCACCGCATCCTCCAGGATTTCGGGGTTACCTTCTTTTGTGCCCTTACTCTGCATCAACTCGGTGAACTCGTTGAGAATCGCATCAGCCTCAGCAAAACTTTTGTTGACCAATAAATCACTCGCAATCGAAGCGCTTGCCTGGGAAATTGAGCAGCCAACTCCATCCCATGTTATGGCGCTGATTTTTCCATCAGCAGCTGTCATGTTCAGGGTGATCTCATCGCCGCAACTTGGATTTACATGGTGAACCTGTACACCGAAATTATCGGACAAACCCTTATTCAGTGGGTGCTTATAGTGATCCAAGATCACCTCTTGATAAAGGCCATCTAGCTCCATTATGAGAAGTATTTCTGTGCGCCGGTTATTGCGTCAAATAATGCGTCGCAATCAGATTCATCGTTGTATAAATACAAAGACGCTCGAGTTGTTGCAGGAACTCCCATTTTTCGGGTTAACGGCCATGCACAGTGATGTCCGGTTCGAACTGCGACTCCTTGACTATCTAAGTACTGACCTAAATCATGTGGGTGAATTTGGCCGACTGTAAATGAGACGGAACCACCACGTGCATCAGTGTTGGGTGGACCAACAATTGATAGCTCCGGAATCTGAAGAAGGCCATTGATTAAATACCCGGTTAATTCAACTTCGTGGTCGAAAATTGATTGCATGCCAATTTTAGATAAGTAATCAAGAGCAGCGCCAAGACCAACAGCTTGTGCCATGTTAGGTACACCTGCTTCAAACTTACGCGGTGCAGGTGCCCAGGTAGCAGATGTCATCGTGACAGTTTCGATCATGGAACCACCGAAAAGAAATGGTGGCAGCTCTTCAAATACACAACTCCACAAAACACCCACACCTGTTGGTCCTAACACTTTATGACCTGAGAAAGCTAAAAAATCAACCCCGAGTTTCTTAACATCAATCGGCATGTGTGGAACTGATTGACAGGCATCCAATACAACAACCGCACCAACTTCATGTGCCCGTGTAGTGATTGCTTCTAATGGATTAATAGTTCCCAAAACATTAGATTGATGAGTGAGCGCAACAACCTTGGTGTTCTCGGTTATTACGGAGTTAATTGCAGAAAGATCTAAACGCCCTTCGGGGGTAACCTCTAACCAATTGAGCTCTGCACCTGTGCGTGCAGCAAGTTGCTGCCAAGGAATTAAATTAGCGTGATGTTCCATCTCGGTAACCACGATTCGATCCTTTGAGGTAAGAGCAAACCTTGAACCAGGTTCGGCGTTTCCCATCGCATACGCAACGAGGTTGAGAGATTCGGTGGCATTTTTGGTAAATACGATCTCATCCACAGTAGCACCCAAGAAGTGTGCAACCTTTAAACGAGCACCTTCGTAGGCATCAGTTGACTCTTCAGCTAATTGATGTGCGCCACGATGAACGGCAGCGTTGGTGAACTTGTAGAAGTTACTTTCAGCCTCAATTACCGAGAGTGGCTTTTGGCTAGTTGCACCACTATCAAGATAAACAAGTTTTTTGCCGTCACGAATAGTACGTTCAAAGATTGGGAAATCCTGACGTACCTTCGCAACGTTGAAACTCATTTGTCCTTACTTGCTCACATAATCTGCGTAACCATTTGCTTCTAGCTTTTCAGCTAGCTCTGGTCCACCTTGTTCTACAACGCGACCATTTGCAAATACATGTACAAAGTCAGGTTGGATGTAACGCAAGATACGTGTGTAGTGGGTAATAAGAATTACACCAAGGTTATTGGCAGCCTTTGCACGATTAACACCCTCTGAAACAATGCGAAGGGCATCAACATCAAGTCCAGAATCTGTTTCATCTAAGATCGCCATCTTTGGCTTTAGAAGTTCAAGCTGCATGATCTCGTGGCGTTTCTTTTCTCCGCCTGAGAAACCCTCGTTCACATTTCGTGTTGCAAAGGATGGATCCATGTTGAGTGCTTCCATTGCATCCTTCACCTCGCCTACCCATGTACGAAGCTTTGGTGCTTCCCCACGTAGTGCAGTTGCTGCGGTGCGCAAGAAATTAGATACCGATACGCCAGGAACCTCTACTGGATACTGCATAGCCAGAAATAATCCAGCCTTGGCGCGCTCATCAACTGTCATCTCCAAAACATCTATACCGTCGAGAGTTACAGATCCACCAGTGATCGTGTACTTAGGGTGTCCTGCGATTGAGTAAGCAAGAGTTGATTTACCTGAACCATTTGGTCCCATGATTGCGTGAGTCTCACCTGACTTAATGGTCAGATCGACACCTTTGAGGATCTCTACCGTTCCATTATCTGTGTCAACCGATACCTGCAGGTTGCGGATTTCTAGTGTGCTCATTTTTCTCTCTTCTCTCGTTACTAAATCTCTACCGTGACGGCGTTTCCGTCGATTGATACCGCATAAGTCTCAAGTGGAATATTTGCTGGAAGGGTTAAAGCCTCACCAGTACGAAGATCAAACTCAGCACCATGTAACCAGCACTCAATTTTGAATCCAGTGACATCTCCTTCGGAAAGGGATGCCTCTGAATGGGTGCAGGTATCCGCAACTGCAAATACCTGATCCCCAACACGTGCAACACAAATGCTCTTTCCACCCTTTTCGATACGAACAGGCTTGCCTTCTGCAATTTGGTCTAGAAGTAGATCAGCCATGGTGAGCCGCCTTTTCTAGTTCAGTATCAATGCGATCCATGATTCGGGTTTGGATCTCTTCATTACCAATTTCAGAAACTATCTCATTAAAGAAACCGCGAACAACGAGCCGACGAGCATCTGCCATTGCAATTCCGCGTGACATCAAATAAAACAACTGCTCATCATCAAATCGACCCGTTGTACTTGCGTGGCCTGCTCCGATGATTTCACCGGTCTCGATTTCAAGGTTTGGAACTGAATCAGCACGAGCACCATCGCTGAGCAATAAATTGCGATTTAACTCGTAAGTATCTGTACCTTCAGCGGCGGCACGTATCAAAACATCACCGATCCATACGGTATGTGCATCCTTGCCAGCCAAGGCTCCCTTGTAATTAACATTTGATTTAGCATGTGGAACCGCGTGGTCTACATGCATCCGATGCTCAAAGAATTGACCAGCTGTTGCAAAGTAAACACCCAACAGATCTGCAGATGCACCAGGTGCCTTAAATTCAACGGTCGGAAGAATTCGAACAACATCTCCCCCAACGGTGACAGTGATTGATTTAAAGGTTGCATCCTTATCAACTACTGCGTGATGGCGCGCTGTATACACCGATTTTGATTCGAACTCCTGCAAAGTTACAAACTTTAGGTTTGAGCCAGGTGCACAATAAATCTCGAGATCCTCTGCCAAAACTGTGTCTGTCGTATTTTCAACAATTACCGTTGCTACGGCATGAGTTCCAAGAGTGATTCGAACACGTGAAAACTCAGCTGTATCTAGCGCACCTGCTGAACGTCCCAGGAAGATTGGCTCAGCAAGCTCGGTATTGGCAGCGATTGCAAGATGTGCAACTGATGTAGCCGCGCCTCTGACACGTTCGATGATGACATCATCAGATGATGCAAGGGGTTCAAGATTCTCGCGCACAAAACTTACTCCAGATGGCAAGGCACCTTTAGTAATTAATGTTTCACGATCGGATTGAATGGCCAGACCATCATGGAGCCCACGAAGTCGTTTGAGTGGCGTAAAACGCCACGCCTCTTCACGACCCGTAGGTGTTAAGTAATTAGTAGTTAATACTGACATCAACCGACAGCACCTTCCATCTGAAGTTCAATGAGACGGTTGAGTTCTAGTGCGTACTCCATAGGTAGTTCGCGTGCAATTGGTTCGATGAATCCACGAACGATCATCGCCATTGCTTCATCCTCATTAAGTCCACGAGACATCAAGTAGAACAATTGATCATCGCTCACCTTTGAAACAGTCGCCTCATGGCCCATGGATACATCATCTTCACGAATATCTACATATGGGTATGTATCGGAGCGAGAAATTGTGTCAACTAACAATGCATCGCATTTAACTGTGCTAGCAGAGTGGTGTGCACCTTCTTGAACTTGTACAAGACCGCGGTAAGAGGTTCGACCTCCACCACGCGCTACTGACTTAGAGATTACAGATGATGATGTGTATGGAGCTGCGTGAACCATCTTGGCACCTGAATCCTGGTGCTGACCCTCACCTGCAAAGGCAAGTGACAAAGTCTCACCTTTAGCATGCGGTCCCATCAAGAAGATTGCTGGGTACTTCATTGTTACCTTTGATCCAATGTTTCCATCGACCCATTCCATTGTTGCACCTTCAGCACATGTTGCACGCTTTGTTACCAAGTTGTACACATTGTTAGACCAATTCTGAATCGTGGTGTAACGAACACGTGCACCCTTCTTAACAATAATCTCAACAACAGCTGAGTGGAGTGAATCTGATTTATAGATTGGAGCGGTGCAACCTTCTACGTAGTGAATGTAAGAATCTTCATCAGCGATAATGAGGGTGCGCTCAAACTGACCCATGTTCTCGGTATTGATGCGGAAGTATGCCTGTAGCGGAATATCTACATGGACACCTTTAGGTACATAGATAAAGGAACCACCGGACCACACAGCTGTATTAAGCGCTGCAAACTTGTTATCGCCTACAGGAATAACAGTTCCGAAGTACTCCTTGAATAGCTCTGGATGCTGCTTGAGAGCGCTATCTGTATCTAGGAAAATAACGCCCTGTGCTTCTAAATCTTCACGGATTGAGTGGTAGACAACCTCTGACTCGTACTGTGCAGCTACACCTGAAACAAGACGCTGCTTTTCAGCCTCCGGGATACCTAAACGGTCATAAGTATTCTTAATCTCATCTGGAAGGTCATCCCATGTTGTCGCTTGCTTTTCAGTCGAGCGAACAAAATACTTGATGGTGTCAAAGAAGATTCCTGATAGATCTGATCCCCAATTAGGCATGGGCTTCTTGTCAAACAAGGAAAGTCCCTTAAGGCGTAGGTCAAGCATCCACTGTGGTTCAGACTTCTTTGATGAGATGTCACGAACAACATCTTCATTAAGACCACGCTTAGCATTATCGCCGATAGTGCTCTTATCTGACCAACCATATTCGTAGTTGCCGAGGCCTTCGAGTTCTGGATGTGCTGTTGTCATGCACGTACCTTCCCATCTCTTTTTGATTTATTGGATTGATTGATCTTTGGGATAAATGTTGTACAAACACCATCACCATGAGCGATCGTTGCTAAACGTTGAACATGTGTTCCTAATACCTTTGATAGAGCCTTTGTTTCAGCCTCACACAGTTGTGGGAACTCTGCAGCAACGTGAGCAATAGGACAGTGATGCTGACATAGCTCCTCGCCCATTGGTTTTTCGGTAACACTTGCCGCATACCCCTGATCAGTTAAAAAGGTTGCGAGCGCTTCAACCTTGTGCGAGCGCTTTGCAATTGCAACTGACGCTTTTCTTTCAATGTCGTCGGCGCGAGACTGAGCAAAGGCGTTAACAAGATGTTCGCCAGATTTTGCTGACATAAACTTCAGTGCAGCTACCGCTAAGTCATCGTATGAGTGTTCAAAAGTTTCTCGTCCCTTATCTGACATCACAAATACCTTTGAAGGTCTACCGCGACCGCGAATAGAGGAGGTACGGGGATCACGAGCCTCAAGGATGCCATCGGCAACAAGCAGATCTAGGTGTCGTCGGATTCCAGCTGGTGTTATCCCTAACCGCTCTCCCAAAACCGCTGCGGTAGAGGGACCATTTTCCAGAATTGAGCGAGCGACGAGATCGCGGGTACGGGAATCATCCCCCGACTGGTGTCCTCCGGTCATTTTCACAACAGTATTGTGTCGTAATTCGACACGTTCAGCCACTCGGCGGGCGGTGCCTGGCTAGGGTCATAGGCTTAGCCCATGTCTACAACCAAAGCCCTTGCAACACGGGTTTTGGCCCCCGCCACCGGATTTCTCCTCTTTCTTCAGGCGGCCCTTGTGGTTACTGGAGGGGCAGTTCGGTTAACGGGATCTGGCCTTGGCTGTCCTACATGGCCTGAGTGCACACCTGGTTCCTACACCCCTGTTCCCCATCAAGCAGAAGAAGCTCTGCACGTATGGATTGAATTCGCCAACCGTCTTCTGACATTTGTTCTTGTTATTGCCGCTGTAGTTGTACTTGCAGCGGTTCTTCGTACCGGACGTAAGGATTTGCGCGGTTTAGCGTTAGGTCAGTTCCTAGGAATCTTTGGCCAAGGTGTTTTAGGTGGCATCACAGTGTTAACCGATCTGCACCCGCTACCAGTTGCCGGACATTTGATTCTCTCCATCATTTTAATTGCGGGGGCAACATCTTTACGCGCCCAACGCTTTACGCCCAAAGTTGCAGAAACCCCCGCCTCACTTACCAAGAAGATCGCATCGGTACATGTAATTACCTCATTTGTTGTCATTATTTTGGGAACAGTTGTAACCGGGTCGGGGCCTCATGCAGGTGATGAGAAGGCACAGCGATTTGGTTTTGACATCCAAACAGTTGCTTGGCTTCACGCAGATGTTGTCATCTTTCTTTTAGGTACAACCTTTGCCTTCTTTGTGGCAACAGGTACAAGTCAGGTAACAAAGAGTCGGTTAAAGATATTTACCGTGATTGCACTTGCCCAAGGTGCGATTGGATACATCCAGTACTTCTCTGGAATACCTGAGGTACTAGTTGCAGCACATTTATTGGGAGCGACCTTGGTGTGGATCGCAGCTTGGCGAGTGTGGTTATCTGTAACAACTAGGAATGGATAAGAAATGAGCGCAGTAACTGGGTGGACAACACTCGATGATCAAGTGGTCGCGCACGCGCGTGCCTTAGCTGCTGATGCGGTTCAAAAGGTTGGTAATGGCCACCCAGGAACTGCAATGTCACTTGCACCGGTTGCCTACACTTTGTTTCAGCGCCATCTGATTCATGATCCATCAGATCCACAATGGTTAGGTAGAGATCGCTTTATTCTCTCCTGCGGTCACTCCTCATTAACCCTTTACATTCAATTGTATTTGAGTGGTTATGGCCTAGAGATGAAGGATCTAGAAAGCTTTAGGACTTGGGGCTCACTTACACCAGGTCACCCAGAGTTTGGTCATACCGCCGGTGTTGAAATGACAACTGGTCCACTAGGTCAAGGCGTTGCTACCGCTGTTGGTATGGCGATGGCAGCGCGATATGAGCGCGGAATGCTTGATCCCAACGCACCTATTAATCAATCAGTATTTGATCACTCTATTTGGGTAATTTGTTCAGATGGAGATTTGCAAGAAGGTGTGAGCGCAGAGGCAAGCTCATTAGCCGGTACCCAAGAACTGGGAAACTTGAAGGTAATTTATGATGATAATCGCATCTCTATTGAGGGCGATACACATAATGCATTTACTGAAGATGTTTCAGCGCGATACCGAGCTTATGGCTGGCATGTTATTGAGGTGGCAACAGCAGTAAATGGAAATGTGGATCTTGCCGCTCTTGATGCCGCGATGTTGGCAGCAAAGAAGGAGATCAGCAAGCCGACATTAATTCGCATGAAATCTGTTATTGCATGGCCTGCACCAAAAGCACAAGGGACCGCTAGTTCCCATGGTTCTGCATTGGGTGAAGATGAGATTAGGGCAACGAAGGTTGCACTTGGATTAAATCCAGATGAGCACTTTGCTATGCCGGCTGATGTTTTGGCACACGCACGATTGGTAAAGGATCGCATGGCACTTCTTCGTGCTCAATGGAATAAAGGTTTTGAAAGCTGGCAAGTAAGTAATCCTGATAAAGCCGCACTGTTAAATCGATTGCAAACTCGATCATTGCCTGCCGGTTGGGACGGACAACTTCCGGTATTTGCTCCTGGAAAAGATATTGCAACTCGTGCCGCCTCTGGCGAGGTAATCAATGCGATCGCAGCTGTCCTGCCCGAGTTTTGGGGGGGATCGGCAGATCTTGCAGGATCTAACAACACCAGCATTAAAGGTGGCGGTTCATTTCTGCCCGCCACTAGCGCCATTGCTGGTGCTCATCCATATGGACGAATAATTCACTTTGGAATCCGCGAACATGCAATGGGTTCAATTCTCAACGGAATCACTCTGCATGGCTTGACCCGTTCCTTTGGTGGAACCTTTGCTGTCTTTAGTGATTACATGCGCCCTGCGGTACGTCTTGCCGCGTTAATGAACATTCCAACCACATTTGTCTGGACACATGATTCGATTGGTGTTGGTGAAGATGGTCCAACGCATCAACCAATCGAACACTTCGCAGCGTTACGTGCGATACCTGGCTTTGATGTCATCCGCCCAGGAGATGCGAATGAGGTAACGCATGCTTGGAGGAAGATCATTACCCGTGGAAAAGCATGTGGCATCTTGTTGTCACGACAAAACTTGCCGGTCTTTGATCGAACTCAATGCGAATCAGCATCGGGTACAGCAAAAGGTGCCTACATTTTGAAGGATCTACCTGATCCAAAGGCGATTTTGATTGCTACCGGCTCAGAGGTTTCCTTAGCGATAGATGCCCAGAGTGCACTTGCTGCTGAAGGGATCAATGTTCGCGTTGTAAGTGCGCCTTGCCTTGAATGGTTTGCTGAGCAAGATCAAAGTTATAAGGATTCAGTTCTCTCGCCGGGTTTGGTAAAAATCAGCATCGAAGTTGGAATTGCACAAGGTTGGCGTGAGCTAATCGGTGATTCCGGTGTAGCAATCTCACTTGAACATTATGGAGCCTCTGCCGATGCCAAGCGTTTGTTTAAAGAGTTTGGTTTCTCGGTAGAAAATGTAGTGGCACAAGTAAAGAAGGCGCTCTAATGTCGGTTCAGATGGTTTCTGCTGCTGGTACCTCGATTTGGCTCGATGATTTATCCCGCGCCAAGATCACATCAGACCAGGCTCACGCACTACCTGCACGCATTAAAAACAGTGGTGTTGTTGGAGTAACGACAAATCCAAGTATTTTCAGCGCGGCTATTAGCGGGGCTGCTGAATATGCAGCTGACATTGCTGCGATGAAGAGTGCACCGGTTGATGAGGTTGTTAAAAAGCTCACTACCGATGATGTTCGCCAGGCCTGTGATCTATTTACCTCTCTCTATCAAACAACACATGGTGTTGATGGAAGGGTGAGCATTGAGGTCGATCCCCGCTTAGCTCATGACACTCAAGGAACTATCGCAGCCGGAAAAGAACTGTGGTCGATTATTGGTCGTCCTAATGTGATGATTAAAGTTCCAGCAACGGTAGAGGGGTTACCTGCGATCACCGCGTTAATAGCTGCAGGAATTAGCGTCAATGTCACCTTAATTTTCTCCGTAAAGAGATACGGCCAGGTTATTGAGGCGTACATGAAGGGTATTGAACAGTGCGAGGATCCAACACAGGTACATTCAGTTGCATCCTTTTTTATAAGCAGAATTGATTCATCTATCGATGCACTTTTGAAGAAAAATGCATCACCTGAGGCTGCCGCCCTTCTGGGCAAAGCAGCTATTGCAAATGCTCATCTTGCCTACCAACTGTTCGCGGAAAAGTTTGCTTCAGATCGTTGGAAGGCACTTGCAAGTAGAGGTGCCCATAAACAGCGCCCCTTGTGGGCTTCAACAGGTGTTAAGGATCCTGCTTATGAAGACACCCGCTATGTTGTTGAGCTAATCGCACCTGACACCGTCAACACAATGCCGCAATCTACTCTTGATGCCTTGATTGATCATGGCGTTGTTCGTGGCAACACGATTACTGGCAATTATGCAGCTGCCGTAGAAATTTTGAAGGCATTATCTGCTTTAGGTATTTCACTAGATGATGTAACAACTGAGTTAGAAATCGATGGAGTCAAAAAATTTGCCCAAGCATGGGATGAACTACTTGAGAATGTAAAGGTTGCGCAACAAGGATGATTTCCATTACGGGCAATGCTGTCTCAAAGGTCGATCGCTCCTCAGAAAAGTACAAAGAGCTGCAGACTTTTCATGAGCGTTTAAAGAGCAAAGATTCCACTATCTGGGGTCTACAGGCACAAGCAGAGGCTTCAATCCGAATGAACTGGATTGATCTTCCTGAAAGCTCACGTGATCTGCTTCCTCAATTTGATGCACTTGCCGCAAAACACCGAAACAAAAGCCATGTGATTTTGTGTGGCATGGGTGGTTCATCACTTGGACCTGAAGTTATTGCCAAAACATTTTCTAAGAGTTTGTTCGTTTTAGATTCAACCGATCCTGATTATGTCGCCCATGCGCTGGCGTTCGATCTTGCAAAAAGCGTAGTAGTTGTGAGTTCAAAATCTGGTTCAACAATTGAAACCGCATCTCAACGCGCCCTCTTTGAAGGTGCATTTAAGGATGCAGGATTAAATCCCATTGATCACATGGTTTTTGTAACCGATCCCGGCTCACCTTTAGACAAGCAGGTTCGTGAAGGTGGCTTTACTGTTGTTAACGCTGATCCACATGTAGGAGGACGATTTAGTGTATTGAGTCCTTTTGGATTGGTCCCAGCTGCATTAATCGGAGTAGATGTATCGGTCTTGCTAGACAATGCAAGTGATACTAAGAAAGCATTTTTTGTTGACTCGCAACAGGTGTGCGATATCGCCTATCTGTTGTCTTATGTCGCTGATCAATATCTTGCATACACTGATGAGGGCTCTGGCATGCCTGGTCTGAGCGACTGGATCGAGCAGTTAGTTGCCGAATCAACCGGCAAGAACCAGGTTGGACGCCTGCCAGTTGTCGCAGAAACTTCACACAATGGTCGTGAAGGTGATGCATTTACCATCGCATTTACTGGCAATGCCGATTTAGTTGTCGACGGTGATTTAGGATCGCAATTTATTGTGTGGGAGTGGGTTACAGCCCTGATTGGTGCAGCCCTTGCAATAGATCCCTTTAATCAACCAAATGTCACTGAAGCAAAGGAGCAAACATCAGCGCTTCTTAATGAGTGGAAGGGTATTACCCCTACATTTACCCCTAATCTTAAAGATGGTGCGGTTGAGATTTTTGGTGCTGGGAAAAATGTAACTGATGCGCTTTCTCATTTGATTTCGCAGGTACCTGAGGATGGTTACATTGCGATCATGGCCTACCTTGATCGCAAGGATGATGCTGAAGTTGCAGAGCTTCGTGCAATTCTTGCTGATAAATCTGGCCGACCAGTTACCTTTGGTTGGGGTCCACGTTTCTTACACTCAACTGGCCAGTTTCATAAGGGTGGACAGCAAAATGGTGTCTTCTTACAGATTACTGGTGAGGTAAAGAAAGACATTTCAATTCCCGGACAGAGCTATGGTTTTGCAACTTTAGTTGCAGCGCAAGCTTTAGGTGATGGGAAAGCACTTGCCTCAAGAAAATACCCACTGCTTCGATTCAATCTTTCGAATCGCGCAATGGGTATCTCTGAATTACTAGATGCAGCTAAATCTCTTTGAGATTTACTCTTCATCATCTCCGCGAAGTTTGCGTAAAGCCTCTTCTAGAAGTTTTTCGCCCTCGGCATCTGTGCGACGCTCCTTTACATAGGCAAGGTGGGTCTTGTAAGGCACATTTACCTCTGGACTAGGTGGATTGTTGCGATCCCGACCTGCTGGATAACCACACTTTGGACAATCCCACTCAGCGGGAATAACAACTGTCTCTTCTACTGCAAATGATGGACGAACTTCATGACCATTTGCGCAAAAATATGAAACATACGCGCGAGCGATTGAATCGCCACGCTCTGCCTCACCCATTGGGCCTGCGCCGACACGACTTCCGCGAATTGCACTTGCCATGTGTATCCCCTTGATTTATCTAATAAAGTAATTAACGAATTTTTTTAATGCCTTATGTTGTAGAACTTACTACTTAAGTACAAGTGAAAGCGCTACAACGAGGGCGAACCACAATCCACCAGCAACGATTGTGATGCGATCAAGATTGCGCTCTACAACAGATGATCCGCCATAGTTAGATGAGATACCGCCACCAAATAGATCGGATAGGCCGCTTCCCTTGCCCTTGTGGAGAAGAACCAAAAGGATCATCAAGATGCTGGTAATAACGAGTGCAATTGAGAGAGCTAGCTTCACTTTTCTTTAACTCCTAGTTCGTAGAGGATAAGGATACCCGCCTGAAGGGGGTGATGCTTACTCTGTCACCGCGTGAAATTTAACGATCTTGGCCAATTCCTCAGGATCTAGGCTCGCTCCGCCGATCAGGGCGCCATCAACATCGGGCTTCTTCATGATGTCAACAATGTTGGAGGACTTCACTGAACCGCCATACAAGATGCGCATATTAGATGCAATCTCTGGAGAGCCGATGTTCTCAATCTCTTCACGGATCGCAGCGCATACCTCTTGAGCATCCTCCGGTGTCGCTGTCTTTCCAGTTCCGATTGCCCACACTGGTTCGTAGGCGATAACAATTTTCTTTAGCTCTGGCTTTGTAAATCCCTCAACTCCTGCACGAATCTGGCGGATGACATGGCTTACATGCGTTCCAGCTTCGCGAATAGCTAACTCCTCCCCTACACAAAAAATCGGTGTGATTTCATTAGCAAGTGCCGCCCTAATCTTTCGATTAATCAGTGCATCTGATTCACCGTGAATCGCCCTGCGCTCTGAGTGGCCAATAACAACATAGGTGCAACCGAGTTTGGCAAGCATTGACCCCGAAATGTCTCCAGTGAATGCTCCGCCAGTTTCAGGTGAAAGATCCTGCGCGCCATATTGAAGGCGTAAGCGATCTCCATCGACCAAGGTTTGAATTGAACGAATATCGGTAAATGGTGGAATCACCGCTACATCAACAGCGTCATAATCCTTGTCATCGAGACCGTAAACCAACTTCTGAGCAACTGCAATCGCCTCAAGGTGATTGAGATTCATCTTCCAGTTTCCTGCCATTAATGGTTTACGCATCGTTGCTCCTCTGTCCGGCCTCTTAAATTAATTCAAGTGCTTGAAGGCCAGGAAGTTCCTTGCCCTCTAGGTATTCCAATGAAGCACCACCGCCGGTAGAAATGTACCCGAACTGTGAGTCTGCAAAACCTAATGCGCGTACCGCTGCAGCAGAGTCTCCCCCACCAACAACGGATATTCCAGATACTTCGGTAAGCGCCTGCGCAACCACCTTGGTGCCGGCGGCAAAGTTAGGAAATTCAAAAACACCCATTGGGCCGTTCCAAAATAATGTCTTGCACTTCTTAATCTCTGTTGCAAAGGCTGCTGCTGAAACAGGTCCGATATCAAGACCCATTTGATCAGCAGGGATTGCATCGGCTGCCACAAGTGTTGGGGTTGCATCTGCAGAAAATGTAGGGGCTACCACAATGTCAGTTGGGAGAAGCAGCTGGACGCCATTCTTTTGCGCTGTGGTGATTAAACCCTTAACAACATCTAACATTTCCACTTCGACAAGTGAGGTTCCGATACCTTTGCCTTGTGCCTTAAAGAATGTAAAGACCATTCCCCCGCCAATTGCTAAAACATCTACCTTATCTAGCAGGTTTTCAATCACACCAAGTTTGTCTGAAACCTTTGCGCCACCAAGAATGACACCGTATGGGCGCTCTGGATTTTGAGTGAGCTTCTTCAAAACTTCAACCTCTGCTGCAACTAATTTTCCTGCTGCGTGTGGAAGTAACTTAGGTAGATCAAAAACCGATGCATGTTTACGGTGAACCGCGCCAAAACCATCACCAATATAGACATCAGCAAGTTTTGCTAGTTCAGCAGCAAAAGCTGCACGCTCAGACTCTTCCTTACTTGTCTCTGCCTGGTTGAAACGAATATTTTCAAGAAGCAAAATCTCTCCAGCCCGAAGTGATTGCGCTGCCGCAGTTACAGCAGCTCCTGTCACCTCACCGGTGAACTTAACCTCGCGCCCCAGCAGCTCAGCTAATCGATTTGCTACAGGTGCTAAAGAAAGTTCAGGCTTAGCTTCACCCTTAGGGCGACCAAGGTGTGCAGCAATTACAAGAGATGCGCCCTTTTCAATCAAGGATTGAATAGTAGGAAGCGAGGCTTTGATACGTCCGTCATCCTTAATAACTCCCTCTTTCAAAGGGACATTGAGGTCGCAACGCAGAAAGACACGCTTTCCAGCTACATTAATTGTTGAAAGATCTGCCATTACAAAGATTTACCAACGTAATCGATCAAGTCAACTAGGCGGTTTGAGTAACCCCATTCGTTGTCATACCAACCAACGATCTTGACCTGGTTTCCGATTACCTTGGTTAAACCTGCATCGAAGATACATGAAGATGGATCGGTCACGATGTCTGAAGAAACAATTGGGTCCTCAGTGTATGTAAGGAATCCCTTGAGTGCTCCATTTGCAGCAGCCTTCATAGCCGCATTAATCTCTGCCGCTGTTGCCTCCTTTGCAAGCTCAACAGTGAGATCTGTTGCAGATCCTGTTGGGACTGGTACACGCATTGCGTACCCATCTAGCTTGCCCTTGAGCTCTGGAAGCACAAGGGAGATAGCCTTTGCTGCACCTGTCGATGTAGGAATCATATTTGTAGCCGCTGCGCGTGCACGACGAAGATCTTTATGTGGGAAGTCCAGAATCACCTGGTCATTTGTGTAGGCGTGAATCGTTGTCATCAAGCCCTTAACAATTCCCCAATTATCCTGTAGGACCTTGGCCATAGGTGCCAGGCAGTTAGTTGTACATGAAGCGTTTGAGATGATGTTGTGCTTTGTACCGTCGTACTGTGTGTGGTTAACACCCATGACAATTGTGATGTCCTCATCTGTTGCAGGAGCTGAGATGATGACCTTCTTGGCACCTGCAGTGAGGTGCTTTTGTGCATCTGCAGCTTTGGTGAAGATGCCTGTTGACTCAACTACAACATCTGCCTTTACCGATGCCCACGGAAGGTTCGCTGGGTCACGCTCTGAGAAAACCTTGATTGTCTTTCCGCCAACAGTGATTGAATCATCGGTGTAGGAAACTTCAAGACCAAGGCGACCCAAGATTGAGTCATACTTCAAAAGGTGAGCAAGAGTTTCATTGGGTGTCAGATCATTGATTCCGACGATGTTGATATTTGGGTTAGTAAGGCTGGCACGGAAGAAGTTACGTCCGATTCGACCAAAACCATTGATTCCGACATTAATCACGAAAGTGTCCTTGCTACTAGTGGGGCGCTCCCTTGGAAACTTTTCCAAAAGGCATAAAAATGCCCAGCCGTTGGTGGTTCGTAAAACTGCCACAACGCTGGGGGCTTAGGTAGAACCTTACCAGTGAAGAATGTGTGAACTCTTGCGTAGCAGGCCTTTAATTGAGCAAATCGGGCGAGAGACCGCTCTCCGTATCGGGAATACCAAGCTCTGCAGCACGTTTGTCTGCCATAGCCAGCAACCGTCGGATTCGACCTGCGATCGCATCCTTTGTCATCGGTGGGACCGCTAGTGAGCCAAGCTCTTCCAACGAAGCCTGTCCATGATTAATGCGTAACTCCCCAGCCTCTTTGAGGTGATCTGGAATTGTTGGACCCAAGATCTCCATAGCGCGCTGAACACGTGCGGCTGCGGCTACTGCTGCACGAGCAGATCGACGTAGATTTGCATCATCAAAGTTTGCTAGACGGTTTGCCGTTGCTCGCACCTCGCGACGCATTCGACGCTCCTCCCATGCCAACACACTTTCATGAGCCCCAAGTCGAGTTAGCAAAACTCCGATCGCATCGCCATCGCGGATGACTACACGATCAACTCCGCGAACTTCACGAGCCTTTGCAACGATTCCTAAACGTCGTGCAGCACCAACAAGTGCTAAGGCGGCCTCTGGACCTGGGCAGGTAATTTCTAGTGAAGATGAGCGGCCTGGCTCAGTTAATGAACCGTGAGCAATGAACGCGCCACGCCATGCAGCTTCAGAATCACAGATCGCAGCTGAAACGACTTGTGGTGGAAGTCCGCGAACTGGTCGCCCATTGGAATCTACTAATCCTGTTTGGCGGGCAAGTGCATCACCCTCATTAATAACGCGAACTACATACCGTGAACCTTTACGCAAACCACTTGATGAGAGAACTGCAAGATCAGAGTCATGTCCGTAAATATCTGCAATGTCTTTACGAAGTCTGCGTGCACTCTGCGAGGTATCTAGCTCTACCTCAATCACAATCTTTCCCGCTGCAATGTGAAGACCACCGGCGAAACGAAGTAGTGCAGAAACCTCGGCTTTGCGACAACATGGTTTGGTGATTGATAAACGCGATAGCTCGTCTTTTACTGATGCTGTCATTGCCATGGGGTAATCCAACCATTTACCGAGCCAGAATGTGGCCCAAATGTAAAGCTAATTTTTGGGCATCATGATGGATACTTCCGGGTGCTTTTCGTATATCTGCGACAACAATCTCTCCACCCAAGGTTGATGCCGCTATCTCCAAGGCCTCTTGATCTCGCACCACAGATTGGTCCACAAGGCAGTAATCCACGGTGACACTGGGGGCGTATCGATGGAAAAACTCGAGGTGTTCTTCTGGGGTAGATCCGGCAAACTCTTCTCCCTGCGACTGGGTCGATGCATCAAGATTGAGAATTAAAATCTTACGTGCCGCAGAACTCTGCAACGCCTGCAGTTGAGCAGGAACAAGCAAATGCGGAATCACACTTGAAAACCACGAGCCCGGACCCATCGTGATCCATTCTGCCTCGGAGATAGCAGCTAACGCTTCAGGTCGAGCGGGTGGATCTTCCGGAATAATTCGTAGTGATTGGATATGTCCCTTAGCTGTTGCTACCTCTTTTTGTCCGCGAACTACGATTCTTCCAGTTGAGGTATTAAATGTTCCTTCAATGTCTAACGCAACAGATGCCATAGGAAGCACTCGACCAATAACTTTTAGTAACTGGCCAACGCGATCAAGGGCTACAACTGGATCATCTCCTGCATTCCACATTGATGCGAGCAAAAGATTTCCCATCGCATGGCCATTGAGATCGCCTTCGCTCACAAAGCGATGTTGCATGATCTCTGCCCAGGTACGCCCCCATTCATCATCTGCACACAATGCAGTTAAAGCCATTCGCAAATCACCTGGTGGAAAAATTGGGAACTCTTCGCGTAAACGTCCACTAGAACCACCATTGTCAGCAACGGTCACTATCGCCGTTAGTTGATTGGTGATTTGGCGTAGCGCAGTTAATGTGGCGGCGAGTCCATGTCCACCACCGAGTGCAACAACCTTAGTCAAAACTACTCACGACCTACATCGCGATGTGTGGGATGGGCTGAAACCTCAGAGTTCACGAGGTTTAATTGTCGCGCTATCTCTTCGGTAATGGCAACGCTTCGATGTTTTCCTCCTGTGCAACCTACTGCGATCGTCACATACTTCTTTCCTTCACGCATGTATCCGGACATCATGGAATTTACTAATCCTACATAACTATGGACAAACTCTTGTACACCGTCACTGCCTAATACCATGTCACTAACTTGTGGAGTTAAACCTGTCAGCGGTCGAAGTTCTGGGATCCAATGTGGATTAGGAATAAATCTGCAATCTAAAACCAAATCAGAATCGACTGGGATTCCGTACTTGTAACCAAATGATAGAACATTGACTCGAATTCCCTGAAGTTTGCCTGATCCAAATATTTCACCAATTCGCTTTTCCAATTGATGAACATTGAGGTTAGAGGTATCGATTACAACATCTGATTGAGAGCGAATGAGCTCTAACTTTTCACGCTCTCGAGCGATGCCATCAACAATTCGATCCTTTGCTTGTAGAGGATGCGGTCTACGAGTTGACTCAAAGCGTTGTACTAGAGCCTGGTCTGTTGCATCAAGAAAAACTAAACGGTAATCAGAGTTACTCTTTTTTAATTCATCCATCGCATGGGTTAATTCATCAAAGAACTCTCCTCCGCGAACATCGACAACAACTGCCAACTCTTTACCTTGCGGTCCAGTTCCTTTGCTCACTAATGCAGGAAGCAATGAAGGTGGAAGGTTATCTACAACGTACCAACCCAAATCCTCGAGCGCGTGCGCTACCGTCGAACGGCCTGCACCAGACATTCCGGTGAGTATGAGGGTCTCTTCCTTCTTCATTTGCCTATCCTCTTACATCTGTCAAGAATGTTAAAACACGCTCAAGACTCTTTTCCAGGTAAGAGGGCAACATCTCCTTGTGCTCCTGATTCTTGGTTTCAAAGAGGTAGTTCAGCAGCAGCAAACGGCGCTGTAATAGCAAGGCCTTCATCGCCAGCTCTGAGTAAATAGGTAATGGTTTTACGCTCTTGTAGCCATTCAACAATGCAGCATCTTGCTCAGGTGTATCCAAGTAGTACAACGCAACCGCTAAATCCTGTGCCTCGACTCCAAAGCCACAATCATCAAAATCAAAAATCGATAGTTGATCCTCGTGCCACATCAAATTCCAACCATGGAAATCAGCGTGAATGATGTGAACCGGAGAATTTTGGTACAACTCTTCGGTAAATTTCATAATCAAATCACGAGCTTGCTCAATTAAGCTGCGATCCTTTTCTGACAATGCAGATTTTTCAGAGAAGAGTAAGTCTTTGGTACCCCAGAAAAAGTCATTAAATGTTGGAAGCGCATTGCCTTCCGATAATACAAAATCACTTGATTCTTGATGCAATCGAGCGATTGCTCTTCCAACTTCGTGGAGCTGCTCCATGGTTGGCTCATCACCAATCTCCGTGCCTTCTAACCATGAGTACATAACTCCGTAGAGAATTCGCCCTGAATCTGTATGTAGACCCGAAACTATGTATTGATCTTTCAGAGTAGCAATTGGTGTTGGTGTCCTAATACCCGAGGTGCGGTTCAGAAAGCGAACCCATTGTACCTCCGCTTGCATGTTTTCCAAGGTGCGAGTTGAGTTGATATTGATTCGTAGCGCGTACTTGATCCCAGAATCACTTTCGACGGCAAAGGTTGCATTGAATTCAAAGTTGATACACGAAACTTTCGCATCATTGAGACCATAACTTTTCAGCATTTCAGCGGCAAATGATGCTAATGATTTCTGTTGATCTTCTGCTGGAAAGTTAAAAAAATCGTCTTCCATTACTTGCTATCCATTATTTCGCCAGTTGCAGTATCGATCGCTTGTGTTGAAATCGAAGATAAACGTGACTCAATAATCGATGCGATCTTTGAGCCTATTCCTGGAGTTGCTGCGATCTCTTCGACGCTAGCTCTACGAATAGCAGCAACTGAACCGAATCGCTCCAACAGCGATGCCCTACGTGCAGCCCCAAGTTGTGGAATATCATCCAAAATCGACTCAAGCATTACCTTTGATCGACGTGAACGGTGGAAGGTAATTGCAAAACGGTGTGCCTCATCACGAATTCGTTGAAGCAGATACAAACCTTCACTACTGCGGGGCAGGATCAATGGATCTCTTGAGCCTGGTATCCACACCTCTTCTAACCTCTTAGCTAATCCGCACAGAGCGATGTCGGTAATTCCCAACTCATCAAGTGCGCGTTGAGCAGCATTTACCTGTGGTTGGCCTCCATCAACAACAATCAATTGTGGTGGATATGCGAACTTGCTTGGCTTACCACCAAGTTCTGCGACCTCAGCCTCATTCTCTTTACGATCATCCAATAATCGTTTTAAGCGACGTGTGATTACCTGGTGCATAGCACGAGTGTCATCAAACCCCTCGCTCGTATCAATAATGAAACGACGGTACTCGCTCTTCTTAATCATTCCATCCTCAAAGACCACCATTGATGCAACAACTGATGTTCCCGAAATATTGGAGATATCAAAACACTCGATTCGAAGTGGTGTGCGACTAAGGCTGAGATGCTCCTCTATTTCAGTTAAGGCCTTACCGCTCACCGCTGCATCTGTTGCTCGCTTGCTCAGGTATTGAATCAGTGAGTACTGGGCGTTTCGTTTTACAGTATCTAACAGTTCAATCTTTTCGCCCCGTTGAGGAACTTTGATCTCGACCTTTGTAGAACCAATACCACCCAACCACTGTTCTAACTGATCTTTATCCGCAGGATCAGCGTTAATGTATATATTGCGCGGGACGGGAATCGCTCCTGTTCCATAGATTGAGTACAGCAAAGCGGTTAACTCGTCTTGACCTTCAAGCACCAGCTCTTGATCCACAATCCATGAACGTGAGCCCTTTACTGATCCACGTTGCATTGAAAAGACAGAGCCAGCTGCATGAAAACCATCGTGATAGATAGCGATGAAATCTCCATCAAGATCATCAGAGAAGTTTCCTTCAGTAGATTTCTGCGCTTTCTCAAAGGATTCAATCTGATCTCTTAATCGTGCAGCTCGTTCAAACTCCTCATTAGCAGCAGCTGTATTCATCTCTTCATGCAGTTTGGGCAGGATGTTCTCCATGCCTGACTCCATGAACGCATTTAAGCGCTCAGCTAACTTCTTATGATCCTCTTTCGAGATCCAATCAACACAAGGAGCGGCACACTTACCGATATCTCCTAGCAAGCATTGTCGCTTACTCCGCTGGGCACGTGTGAAATTTGCCGAGGAACATGATCTGACAGGAAAGACCTTCAATAAAACTTCAAAGGTATTTCGAAGTGCCCAGGCATTTGTGTATGGACCAAAGTACTTAAGACCCGGACGCTTATCTTTTCGAGTAATGAAGATCATTGGATATTCATCATTGAGTGAAAGCGCTAAGTACGGATAAGATTTGTCATCCTTGAACTGCACGTTGTATTTGGGTTGATACTGCTTAATCCAACTAAACTCTAAAGCTAGCGCTTCTAACTCGGTGCTGACAATTGTCCAATCGACACGAACCGCTTCATGAACCATACGGTGAGTCTTGGTCGCCAAATTTGCTTGAAAGTAGTTACTCAAACGATTTTTGAGATTCTTTGCCTTTCCAACGTAAATTACTTTGTCCTGTTTATTGTAAAAGCGGTATACCCCAGGGTGTTCAGGGATGTTGCTCGGCCGATAACTTTGAGGATCTGCCATGAAATTACTTCTTTGCTGTTACTTTCCGATTAGTTTTCAAAATCTCACCAAGGAACTGTCCGGTGTAACTCTCCTTGACCGTGGCTACGGTCTCTGGGGTACCTTCAGCAACGACCAATCCCCCGCGGAACCCACCTTCAGGGCCCATGTCAATCACCCAGTCAGAGCATTTGATGACATCAAGATTGTGTTCGATCACGACTACGGTGTTTCCGGTATCCACCAATCGGTTAAGTACGGTGAGCAACTTGTTAACATCTTCGAAGTGCAGACCTGTTGTGGGTTCATCCAAAACGTAAATTGTGCGACCAGTTGATCGACGTTGTAGTTCAGTTGCAAGTTTTACGCGTTGGGCTTCGCCACCTGACAAGGTAGGAGCTGATTGTCCAAGACGGACATATCCCAAACCCACATCATTTAAAGTCTTTAAGTAGCGTGCAATCGCTGGCACGGATTCAAAAAAGCTGTGAGCCTCTTCAATCGGCATATTCAAAACCTCTGCGATTGTTTTGCCCTTGTAGTGAACCTCTAGCGTTTCACGGTTGTAACGAGCACCATGACATACCTCGCAAGGAACGTATACATCTGGCAAGAAGTTCATTTCGATGGTGATAGTTCCATCGCCCGAACAGTTTTCACACCGTCCACCCTTCACATTGAAGGAGAAGCGACCTTGCTGGTAACCACGAATCTTCGCCTCGCTTGTTTCAGCAAAGAGTGCTCGAATCTTGTCAAATACACCGGTGTAAGTAGCAGGGTTAGATCTAGGAGTTCTGCCGATTGGAGATTGATCTACATGAACAACCTTATCAAGATGTTCAATGCCGGTAACTGTTCTGTGGCGACCTGGCACCAAGCGGGAACCATTTAATTTATTCGCTAATGTTGTGTACAAAATATCATTAACAAGAGTTGATTTTCCAGAACCTGAGACACCAGTTACAGATACAAAGACGCCTAACGGAACTTGGACTTCGATATCCTTGAGGTTATTTTCCTTTGCACCTTTAACTACAAGTTTTCTCTTGGGGTCAATTGTGCGGCGCTTCTTTGGAATTGCAATTGATTTGCGTCCTGATAAATAAGCACCAGTGATCGAATCTTTAGTTGCTATTAACTCCTCATAACTGCCTGAGACAACGACCTTTCCACCATGTTCACCAGCACCTGGGCCGATATCAACGATCCAGTCAGCGGTACGAATAGTCTCTTCATCATGTTCAACAACTATCAAGGTATTTCCAAGGTCGCGCAAACGTGTGAGAGTTTCAATCAATCGCTTATTATCTCGTTGATGCAAACCAATTGATGGCTCATCAAGCACATAGAGAACACCGACTAAACCGCTACCGATCTGCGTGGCTAGTCGGATACGTTGAGCTTCTCCACCTGACAAAGATCCAGCTGGGCGTGCAAGAGAGAGGTAATCAAGTCCGACATCGAGTAAAAAGCCAAGGCGAGCATTAACCTCTTTCATTACTCGCTCCGCGATCTGCGCCTCACGCTTGTTGAGCTTGATTTTCTGTAAAAAAGTAGCACAGTCTGCGATCGAGAGCTCACAAATCTCAGAGATGTTTTTATCTCCGATGGTGACCGCAAGAACCTCAGGTTTAAGTCGGGCACCTTTGCAACTTTCGCATGCAATCTCGCGCATGTATGCCTCATACTTATCCCGACTGTAATCACTGTCAGTTTCTTCATGTCTGCGATGAATGAAGGGAATGACACCTTCAAAACCAGTTGTGTAGTTACGGGCACCGTATCGCCCCTTGTATTTCATCTTGATTTCGTACTCATAACCATTCAAAATTGCATCGCGCGCTTTGACCGAGATTTTTTTCCACGGTGTATCTAATGAGAATGGAAGATCCTTCGCCAATGCCTCAAGCAAGCGAAGGAAGTAATCAGATGATTGACCACCAGACCATGGCGCAATCGCACCTTCATTAATTGAGATGGAGTCATCGGGAATAATCAGATCAAGATCAACCTCTTTCTTTGTTCCAATTCCTGAACACTCCTCGCATGCCCCAAATGGCGAGTTAAATGAGAAGGAACGAGGCTCCAACTCCTCAAAAGACAGTTCACAATCATGGCAGGCAAGGTGCTCGCTATAAGTGCGTTCCTTTTCATCTCCCTTAGCATCCACAAAATCCAAAATGACTATGCCTGAAGCAAGTCGAAGAGCAGTTTCAATGGAGTCCGTTAAGCGGCTCTTACTCTCAGCTTTAGCGGTCAAACGATCAATAACAACTTCAATCGTGTGTTTTTCTTGTTTCTTCAACTTTGGTGCTTCGGAGAGTTGAACAACCTGACCATCAATGCGGGCACGTGAATACCCCTGAGTAATTAAGTCGCTGAAGAGCTCTACAAACTCCCCCTTGCGTGCGCGAACCACCGGAGCTAAAACTTGAAACTTAGTAGCTGCGGGTAATTCCAGGATTTGATCAACGATCTGTTGAGGTGATTGGCGGGTAACAACCTTGTTGCAATTAGGACAGTGCGGGGTTCCAGCACGTGCAAAGAGCAGACGCAGGTAGTCGTAAACCTCGGTAATAGTTCCCACGGTCGATCGTGGATTGCGATTTGTAGATTTCTGATCGATCGAAACAGCAGGTGAAAGACCTTCGATGAAATCCACATCAGGCTTATCCATCTGACCCAAAAATTGGCGTGCATAGGCAGATAGGGATTCAACATATCTACGCTGACCTTCAGCAAAGATTGTGTCAAAGGCAAGCGAAGATTTTCCAGAGCCGGAGAGTCCCGTGAAAACAACTAGGGAGTTTCGCGGGAGTTCGATGGAGATATTTTTGAGATTGTGCTCGCGAGCTCCGCGCACAACTAATTTATCGATGCTCAAACCCCGGCCTCTTCCATCATTCGTAGCTCTTTCTTCAAAACCTTTATCTCATCGCGCAATCGCGCGGCGACCTCAAATTGAAGTTCAGATGCTGCATTTCGCATCTGTTCGGTGAGCGAGCCTATCAATGCGATTAGATCCTTGCGCGGCAAAGAGAGTGAGGATTTATCGTAAATTCCAGCTGAGGTGCCGACTTTCTTCACTCCACCCGTCTCATGAGACAAAAGTTCTTCTGTATCTTGGCTTTCACGCGCAATTAAATCAGTTATATCCGCGATCTTCTTACGTAGCGGCTGCGGATCAACACCACGTTCTAAGTTATATGCCACCTGCTTGGCTCTACGTCGATTTGTTTCATCGATTGCTTTTGCCATGGAGTCTGTAATTCTGTCAGCATACATGTGCACTTCACCCGATACATTGCGGGCGGCGCGACCAATAGTTTGAATCAAAGATGTCGATGAGCGCAGGAAGCCCTCTTTATCAGCATCCAAAATCGCTACTAAAGATACTTCAGGTAAATCCAGGCCTTCACGTAACAAGTTGATACCAATCAATACATCATAATCACCAGTACGAAGTTCACGAAGTAATTCAACTCTGCGCAAGGTATCTACCTCTGAATGAAGATAGCGAACGTTAACTCCTTTTTCCTGAAGGTAATCGGTTAAATCTTCCGACATCTTTTTAGTCAAGGTTGTTACAAGAACACGCTCATTTCTTGCCGCACGAATTGTGATCTCATGTAGCAGGTCATCGATCTGACCCTTAATCGGTTTAATCACGATCTGTGGATCCACCAAACCAGTTGGGCGGATCACCTGCTCAACAACATCTCCATCGACCTTGGCCAGCTCATACTTACCTGGTGTAGCTGATAGATAAATCGTCTGTCCAGTGCGCTCTACAAACTCTGGAAACTTCAGCGGACGATTATCTAAAGCACTTGGCAGACGAAATCCATGCTCTACAAGGGTTCGCTTGCGAGAAGCATCTCCTTCAAACATCGCTCCTAATTGAGGAACCGTCACATGGCTCTCATCAATGACAAGGAGAAAATCTTCAGGAAAGTAATCTAAGAGACAGTGGGGTGCAGAACCCGCTGGGCGCTGATCCAAATGTCGAGAGTAGTTTTCAATTCCGCTACAGAATCCAATCTGCTCCATCATCTCAATATCAAAGGTTGTTCTCATGCGCAGACGCTGGGCTTCTAGTAACTTTCCTTGTTTCTCAAAGAGATTGAGCTGAACTTGTAGTTCATCCTGGATGTCTCCGATGGCTCGCTTCATCGTCTCGGGACCGGCCGCATAATGTGTTGCCGGAAAGACAAAGATTTCTTCTTCATCTCTTATAATCTCACCAGTAAGAGGATGAAGTGTTGAAATCTTCTCGATCTCATCGCCAAACATTTCAATCCGAATAGCAAGTTCTTCATACATCGGAATGATTTCGATGGTGTCTCCACGCACTCTAAAGGTTCCACGTTCAAAAGCCATGTCATTGCGTTTGTACTGCACATCTACAAAGCGACGCAAGAGTGCGTTGCGCTCAACCTCGTCACCCACTCGCAGGCGAACCATTCGATCTACATACTCTTGCGGGGTACCCAATCCATAGATACAGGAAACAGTTGCAACTACGATCACATCTCTGCGGGTAAGCAAGGAGTTAGTTGCTGAGTGGCGAAGCCGTTCAACCTCTTCATTGACGCTGGAGTCCTTCTCGATAAAGGTATCTGTTTGAGGTACGTAGGCTTCAGGTTGGTAATAGTCGTAATACGAGACAAAGTATTCAACGGCGTTGTTCGGTAATAATTCGCGGAACTCATTGGCAAGCTGTGCCGCCAATGTTTTGTTGGGTGCTAAAACCAGGGTTGGTCTCTGCAACTGTTCAATCAGCCAAGCGGTAGTTGCAGATTTACCAGTACCTGTCGCACCTAAGAGCACAACATCACGCTCCCCCGCGTTGATACGTTTTACTATCTCAGCGATGGCAGTGGGCTGATCACCTGCCGGAACGTAATCGCTGATAACCCGAAAAGGCTCAACTCTGCGTTGTAGATCAGATATTGGGCGCATTTGATAAGCCTACTTATTAATTATCGTGAAGGCTATCCCAAATGTTTTCCACTTGGCGCAGGAGTTCATCCTCACTACCATCATTTTCTATAAGAAAATCGGCAACTTCGATGCGCTGCTCTCGCGTTGCTTGGGAGGCGATACGAGCATTGATTTCTGAGATATGCATGCCACGCTGACGAAGTCGCGCGATTCTGTTCTCTAATGATGACTCAACCGTCACTACGACATCAAAACGATCCTGACCACCTGTTTCAACGAGTAAAGGTATTTCATAAACAAGGGTCTGGTCAGATTTGAGCGAGGCAACCGCCTCTTCAAATTCGCGGCGAACAAATGGGTGAATAATACCTTCAAGTTTTTTCTTCGCTTCAGGATCTTTAAAGATTACTTCGCCTAATGCTCGGCGATCAATATCACCATTGTTTAAAACTGAGTCACCAAAAAAGCTCACTACCTCATCAAAACCTTCGGAGCCTCTTTCAATAGCAGCTCGAGCAAGTTGGTCTGCATCAATTACCAGTGCACCAAGTTCGGCAAAGTACTGAGCAGCTAAAGACTTACCGCAACCTATTCCGCCGGTTAAACCGATCACTCGCATAGAGAAAGAATAGAGGTTAAATGAAAGAAGGCCCCGCAGTTTCGCGAGGCCTTCTGTACACAAATATTTCTATTCGGCAGAGACTACTTCCTCTTCAGGAGTTGCAGCAGCGTCAGCGGCCTTGGCCTCTGACTTCTGCTTCTTGTGTGCCATGAAACGCTCTTGAGCTAGGGCGTACTGCTTTTCCCACTCTTCACGCTGTGTTTCGTATCCTGGCTTCCACTCTTGAGTGTCGGCATCAAAACCTTCAGGGTAAATGAAATTTCCCGCGGCATCGTAACGTGCAGCCATTCCGTACTGAGTTGGATCAAATGCTTCGATTTCAATCTCTGTACCTTCATTAGCCTGCTTCAATGAAAGTGAGATACGACGACGCTCTAAGTCTATGTCGATGATCTTTACAAATAACTCATCATCAACCTGAACTACCTGCTCTGGAATCTCAACGTGGCGTTCTGCTAATTCTGAGATGTGAACAAGTCCTTCAATTCCCTCATGAACACGAATAAAAGCTCCAAATGGAACTAGCTTTGTCACAACACCTGGAACAACCTGATTGATTGTGTGAGTGCGAGCAAATGCCTGCCATGGATCCTCTTGTGTTGCCTTAAGTGAGAGTGAAACACGCTCACGTTCGAAATCAACTTCGAGAACTTCAACAGTTACCTCATCGCCAACTTCAACGACTTCTCCTGGGTGATCGATGTGCTTCCATGAAAGCTCTGAAACGTGAACCAAACCATCTACGCCACCAAGGTCAACGAATGCACCGAAGTTAACAATTGATGAGACAACACCTGTACGAACCTGGCCCTTTTGGAGTTGATTAAGGAATGTTGTGCGTGATTCTGATTGTGTCTGCTCGAGGAATGCACGACGTGAGAGAACAACGTTGTTGCGATTCTTATCGAGTTCGATAATGCGTGCTTCAACCTGCTTGCCAATGTATGGAGTCAGATCACGTACGCGGCGCATCTCAACAAGAGATGCCGGGAGGAATCCGCGTAGTCCGATGTCCACAATAAGACCGCCCTTAACAACTTCAATCACAGTTCCGACGACAACCTCGTCGCGCTCCTTCTTGCCTTCAATATCTCCCCATGCACGCTCATACTGTGCACGTTTCTTAGAAAGAATCAGGCGACCCTCTTTATCCTCTTTTTGAAGAACGAGAGCTTCAATAATCTCACCAACTTTGACGATTGAATTTGGATCTGCATCGTGGCGAATTGAGAGTTCGCGAGAAGGAATAACTCCCTCTGTCTTGTAACCGATGTCGACAAGAACTTCGTCGCGTCCAACTTGAACAACTGCACCTGATACTAGGTCGCCGTCATTAAAGTTTCTGATTGTGCCTTCGATTGCTGCAAGAAAATCTTCAGCTGATCCGATGTCATTTACTGCAATTTGTGGTGTAGACAATTGTGCTCCGTAGGGATAGAAAGTAGTAGTTCCCGCTTTCGCGGCTGAAGGGCAAGGGTACGGTTTGCACGCTCGTAAGGGCAAATCCACTCACTTTTTTGAGCGTAATCGATAGAATGAAATACCTTATGAAGAGATACCGAGAGCTGCTCGCCTTTCCCCAAGTTATTCGCCTGGGATTGAGCGCATTTCCGGCTCGTTTGGCGTACTCGATGATTGGGCTCGGCATATTTTTCAAGGCTGAACAGGAAACTGGCTCAATTGCCATCGCGGGTTTTGCAATTGGTTTGAACTCACTTGCCGGCTCATTAACTGCAGGAATTCGCGGATCTGTGATGGATCGATTTGGTCAGAAGTGGCCGATTCGCATCTTGGTGCCCATGTATGCAGGGCTAATTATTTTGCTCAACACCCTGGAAACACGTCAATCTATTTTGATTGCGGCCTTTATTTTAGGTATTACCGCTCCCCCAATTAACTTGTCAGTTCGCCCATTATGGAAGGACATTGTTCCCGACTCATATCTGCGAACAGCTTATGCCTTTGACTCTTCCATGATGAGTACAACCTCTGTCATCGGACCAGTAGTTATAACCGCGCTTATGCTTTCAGCTCATCCAGGTTTTGGTTTGGGAACAATTGCAACCTTGATGTTAGTCGGTGGAATTGCACTTTCCTTAACGCCTGCTTCTCGCGATTGGATTCCTGAGAAGAAGCTAAAGGGTCAGCAACGTTTATGGCGAGATCGCGCAATTCAACTTCTGATGTTTGAGGGCTGCTTTATTGGTTTTGGATGGGGTGTCTTTGATGTTGCCGTTCCTGCATTTGCGACACAAGAAGGTGTGCAGCATCGTGTTGCTTGGATCTTTGCTTCATTCGGTGCTGCCACAGTCATTGGTGGTTTACTTGGTGGTTTGGTCTCAAAGAAGTTAGCGCCATTGTCAGCGCTGCGTAGGTCATATCTGTTGTGGCTCATCGCCTGTGTTCCCGTTGCATTTACTTATCCCGATTGGAGCATGGCATTAATCGGTGCCGGTATCGGTTTCTTAGGTGGCGCTGTCCAAGTCTTTTACTTTGAAGTTCTCGAAGCTGTTCGTCCAAAGGGTTCACAGACCGCCTCTCTTGGTTGGATTTGGAGCGTTGAAGGATCTTTCATGGCACTCGGTGCTGCAGTTGGTGGTGTTGTCTCCGAAAGCTTTTCACCACGTATCGGCCTTGCAATGTTGCCCATAATGATTTTTATTGGATTGATAATCTTGTCGATTGGTCGTGCGCGTTTAAGCGCTGCTAATGATGTGCCGACAGAAGAAGAAGATCTTCAGGCGATGAAGGATATTTCTAACGAATCAAAGTAATTAGTGTGCCGCCTCATGCCAGGTAAGGCCAAGTCCAGCATTAACATCTAACGGTGCTTTTAAAGGATAAGCAGAGCCCATTTCACGCCTTACAAGATCGATTATTTTTTGCTCTTCACCTGCAACTACTTCGAGAATTAACTCATCATGAATCTGAAGCAGTAAACGTGATTTCAACTTTTCTTTCTCAATACCGCTTTGAACATTGAGCATTGCTACCTTGATTATGTCTGCAGCAGATCCTTGAATTGGAGCGTTCAGGGCCATACGCTCTGCCACTTCTCGACGTTGACGATTATCATGCATTAAATCTGGCAAGTAGCGCCTGCGACCCATAATTGTTTCGGTATAACCCGTTTTGCGTGCATCCTCAACAACAGTTTTTAGATAGTCACGAATTCCGCCAAAACGTTCAAAGTAGGTATCCATCAACTGTTGCGCCGCCGGCGGTGAGATATCTAATTGCACCGCTAATCCATACGATGAAAGTCCGTATGCAAGACCGTATGACATCGCCTTCATCTGACGACGCATCTCTGAGTCAACTTCAGAGGGTTTAACTCCAAAAACTAAACCGGCAACTGTTGCATGCAGATCCTCTCCTGATGCAAAGGCCGCCAACAACTTCTCATCACCTGACAGGTGAGCCATGATGCGCATTTCGATTTGGCTGTAATCAGCGGTCAGAAGTGCTACATAACCTTTCCCAACGGTAAAGCAGTTGCGAATCTTGCGACCTTCTTCGGTGCGTACCGGAATGTTTTGTAGATTTGGAGCGGTGGAGGAAAGACGACCAGTTGCAGCAACTGTCTGCTGGAAATGGGTGTGGATGCGACCATCTGAAGCAATCTCAGCAATTAAGCCCTCAACGGTTGTGCCTAACTTCTTGGTCTCTCGAATTCTCAGTAAAGATGTAAGTACGGGGTGCCCACTCTTTTGGAGTAACCAGTCCAGACTTTCAGCATCTGTTGTATAACCGGTTTTAATCTTTTTTGTTTTAGGAAGTTTGAGCTCATCAAAAAGAACTACCTGCAACTGCTTTGGGGAAGCTACATTAAATTCATGGCCAACGGCCTCATGGGCAGCCTTTGTTTCTCGCTTTACTTCACCATCAAAGAATGCAGCTAAATTCTCAAGCTCCTTCTTGTTCACCGCTATACCGATGGACTCCATGCGAGCTAGCAAGGCAGCTACGGGAAGTTCCATCGTTGTAAATAACTCCCACAGATTTCTCTCCTTTAGCTCGCGAGTTAAAGGCTGCTTCAGCCCCAACATCGCTCGTGCTGATGAGAGCAGTTCTAGCTCGGGTGAACTGTCATTTATTGCTGAACCATCTCCCCAACGCTCTTGAATATCTTTGAGCTCTTGCGTACGAACTCCAGGATTGATCAGATACGCCGCAAGTGAGGTATCAAAGGTTATTCCAGTTAATCCATTGATTCTGGACAGGGTTTTGCCATCATGGGCAATCTTTGGCACGGTGACATTTGTTGCCCAATCTCCCATCTGCGAAGAGTGAACAAGAAATACATCATCGGCTGTTAATGCAACCGCATAGCGATGAAGTTTTTCATCAATTAATTGATATGCAATTGCGATTTCACCTGGATGCATTTCAATCTTTGCTGAGGCTTCTTCAGGTGTCAGAACTCCTTCAGAAATTTCAGTTGCAAACAGCTCTAGCGCTGGTTCAGAATTTTTCGAGGTTGATTCGAGCAGTAATGGTCTCATGCGGTTTTTGAGGGTTTTGAACTCCAATTTTTCAAAGAGAGGAGTGGTTTCGTTCTCATCAACACCACTCCAAGCAAGAGCATCGATACTGAGTTCAAAAGGAACATTGGCAACTAATTGAGTCAGTTCACGGTTTCGAATCACATCACTTATTGAATCTCGTAATGATTGACCGACCTTACCGCCTAACTTGTCCATGTTTGCGATTAATTCATGGAGCGATCCATACTCCACAATCCATTTAGCCGCCGTCTTTTCTCCAACACCGGGTACAGATGGCAGGTTGTCGCTGGGATCTCCACGTAATGCTGCAAAATCTGGATACTGTTGCGGGCTCATTCCATATTTTTGCCGAACCTCATCTGGTGTCATACGCACAAGATCGCTCACACCACGCTTTGGATACAGCACTGTCGTCGTTTCATTCACTAACTGGAATGAATCACGATCACCGGTACAGATAAGAACCTCTGCTCCTTCTCGCTCTGCCTGCTTTGCAATTGTTGCAATGATGTCATCGGCCTCATACCCCTCAACCTCAAAGGTTGATATTCCAAATGCAGTAACTAACTCATGTAAGTAGGACATCTGAGAACGAAACTCATCGGGGGTTTTTGCTCGATTTGCTTTGTACTCGGGGAAAATTTCAGATCTAAAGGACTTTCGTGAAACATCAAATGCGACAGCAACGTGGGTAGGTTTTTCGCTACTGAGCAAGGACAACAACATGGTCGCAAAGCCATAAACAGCATTGGTGTGTTGGCCCTGTGCGGTTGTGAAGTTGTCGGCGGGAAGCGCGAAAAAGGCTCGATACGCCATTGAGTGCCCATCGATAAGTAATAGGCGTTTGGTCATGGATGCATCGTAGAGTGCCAGTTAGACTCTACGCATGACTGAACCAGATTATCTTTCAATTATTAAAGAGCGCGGAAGCGGAGCCCTCGATAAAAAGATGGGTATCCAAATCACAGAGGCTTCACTGACACGGCTCGTTGGAACAATGCCCGTAGCCGGAAATACTCAGCCGATGGGAATCCTTCATGGCGGTGCAAATGTTGTTTTAGCTGAAAGCCTTGGCTCGATAGGAACTCAACTCAATGCTGGTGCAGGTCGAAAGATTGTAGGAATTGACATCAATGCCACCCACCACAAGGCGACGGCAACAGGTGTTGTAACTGGTGTTGCTACCGCGGTATCGATCGGAAAAACTTTGTGTTGCTGGGACATTGTCATTACAAATGAAAGCGGGCAGCGCACCTGCACCGCCCGCATAACCTGCATGATTTTAAGTGACCGCGATTAGTGCGCACCTGTTCCCAGGTATGCAGCACGAACAGCTGGATCATTGAGAAGATCTGAAGCCTTCGCTTCCTTCACAACATGTCCTACCTCAAGAACATATGCACGATGTGCGCGTTGTAGCGCTTGCTGTGCATTTTGTTCAACTAGAAGAATTGTTACGCCGGTCTTGTTGATCTCAGTAATAATGTTAAAGATATTTTGAATCATCAATGGTGCAAGACCCATTGAGGGCTCATCAAGAAGAAGAACCTTTGGCCGTGACATCAATGCACGGCCGATAGCTAGCATTTGCTGCTCTCCACCTGACAGAGTTCCACCAGCTTGAAAAGCGCGCTCCTTAAGGCGAGGAAATAGGTGATACACCTTCTCTAGATCCTCAGCCATCTCCTTTTTACGATCCTTACGGTTGTACTTACCCATTTCCAGGTTTTCCAAAACCGTCATACCAACAAAGATTCCGCGACCTTCAGGTGCTTGTGACAAACCAAGATCGGCACGCTTGAATGCCGGCATCTTAGAGATATCTTCACCGTTGAAAAGAATCTGTCCGCTAGTTACCGGACGAAGACCAGAGATGGTTTTGAGCATTGTTGTCTTACCGGCGCCATTTGCACCAATCAGTGTGACGATCTCGCCTTCATTTACAACAATGGAGACACCCTTAATCGCTTCTATCTTGCCGTAGTGGACGCGTAGGTCCTTTATTTCAAGACGCATCTGCAGGAGCTCCTAAATACGCTTCGATTACTCGTGGATCATTTTGAACTTGAGTCGTCGTACCATCTGCAATCTTTGTTCCAAAATCTAGAACCGCTACGCGATCAGAGACGCCCATAATCAGTGACATATCGTGCTCGATGAGCAAAATGGTGTAACCCGCATCGCGGATCTTTTTGATTGTCTCCGCTAGTGCAACCTTTTCAGCAGGGTTAAAACCTGCAGCTGGCTCATCAAGAAGTAATAACTTTGGATTGGTAGCCAGTGCGCGTGCAATCTCGAGGCGGCGCTGATCTCCATAAGGAAGGTTCTTTCCCAATTGACCTGCACGTTTCTTGATTCCCATAAACTCTAAGAGTTCAAGAGCTCGCTCAAGGTTTGCTTTTTCTTCACGTCGTGAACGTCGAGTTCCAAAGATCGCTCCAACAACACCACTCTTTGAGTGAACATCGGCACCAGTAACAACATTTTCAAGTGCGGTCGATTCACCGAATAGTCGAATATTTTGGAATGTACGAGCGATTCCTAACTTTGTAATCTTAAATCGCTTAATTCCTACGATAGATTGTCCTTGGAAAACAACTTCACCAGAAGTTGGCTTGTACACACCCGTGATCACATTGAAAACAGTTGTCTTGCCCGCACCATTTGGACCGATAAGAGCAAGAATCTCACCCTTTTTGACGACTAGGTCGACCTCATTGAGCGCAGTAACACCACCAAACTTCATGGTGACCTTCCTCAACTCTAGAACAACTTCGCTCATTATTTGATCTCCCCTTCGCCAGATTCCTCAACGGTGTCCCAGTTTGGGTCGAAGTGCTCACGCTTCTTCTTTGGCAAAATTCCATCAGGTCGAAGGTTCATCATTACTACAAGTGCGATACCAAAGACCAAGATACGAGGTTGGCTTAAGAAGCGGATGCGTTCAGGTGTGAAAGCTAGAAGCACCGCGCCAAGAATTACTCCCCATACATTTCCAATTCCACCAAATACAACGCAAGCAAGGATCAAGATTGAGATGTTTAAGTTGAACTGATCAGGAACGATAGAGAGAATCTGTGATGCGTAAACTACGCCTCCGACACCTGCGACTGCCGCTCCTAAAACAAATGCCCATACTTTGTACTTACGTGTGTTGATTCCCATCAACTGTGCGACATCGTCATCTTGACGAATTGCATCCCAAGCACGACCTGGGCGACGCGCAGCCATACGACGAACCATCCAAATAATTAACAAGGTGAAGGTGAGTAATAGCCAGTAATAAGGCTTTGGATCAAGAATTGTGAACTTGGCATTAAAAAAATCTGGAGGTGTTGGAATACCAGCAATTCCGCGAGATCCACCAATCGAATCAGTGTTAACCGCAAAAATACGTACAATCTCACCAAAACCCAAAGTCACAATCGCTAAGTAGTCACCACGAAGACGAAGAGTTGGTGTACCAAGCAAAACGCCCGAAAGCATTGCTAGTCCGACACCAATCGGCAAAATCTCCCAGAAGTTCAACGCGGTCTTTGTTCCAAGGATCGCCATTGTGTAAGCACCGATTGCAAAGAAGGCGACATACCCAAGATCAAGTAGGCCAGATTTACCAACAACGATATTCAAACCAATCGCCATGAGCACATACATACCTACTGGATAAAAGAGAACTGATTGGAAATCTGAACCAGGGGTATTAATCAAAGGGTTGTTGAGGAATGGCAAGGCGTAACAGAATGCGATGAATGACATAGCCATTGCAACTCGGCGCCACTTTGGTGAACGCTCCCAAAACTCAGCGCCTTTGTCGCGCAAATTAAGTGAAGCCTTAAGATTGGCCATTAGACCCTCGCCTGCTGGATTGACTCTCCAAATAAGCCGGTCGGCTTAATGAGGAGTACAAGTACCAAGATGATGAATGAGATAACCGCTTTCCATGCGGTACCAAAGACAGCTGAAGTCCAGGTCTCCATCAAACCTAGGGCAAAGCCACCAAAGAGTGCGCCCTTGAGATTTCCGATACCACCAAGAACTGCAGCGGTGAATGCGCTAATTCCGAGGAAGAAGCCCACCTTAAATGAGGTGTTCTCGTAAACAAGGATGTAAAAGAAGGCTGCAGCACCTGCCATAAGGCCGCCTGCAAAAAATGTAACTGTGATAACTCGGTTGATATTTACACCCATAAGAGTTGAGGTGTTCTCATCCATGGAAACCGCACGGATTCCCTTACCTAAACGGGTCTTAGTGATGAAGCGCTCAAGGGCAAACATCATCAATCCTGCAGCAATGATAACAATGACCTTGTCATTGCGAATATCTGCACCTGCGTAGCTAAACAAAAATGTCTTTTCCATAATGCGAGGAAACTCACGTGGAAGTGAATCTGTGATAATTCTAAATAACTCAACAAGAGAGATTGAGACACCAATTGCTGAGATCAAGGTCGCGAGCTTAGTTGCACCTCTTTGACGCAGTCGACGGTAGGCAACGATCTCTACAAGAACTGCGGTTATGGCAGATGCCAACATCGCAACAACTAAACAAACAACAAGGGTCAAGATCATTGAACCGCCGGTACGAGGATCATCCTCTACCTTCACACCCATAATTCCTGATGCAGCAACAAGTGCCGCAAATGTGCCGATCATGAACACTTCAGAGTGAGCAAAGTTAATCAGGCGCAGTACGCCATACACCAATGTGTATCCAAGTGAGATAAGTGCATAAATTGCTCCGAGTGCAATGCCATCGAAGGTTAATCCCCAGAAAGCATCATGCAGTAACGCAAAATCCATTTCTCACCTTTACTTTATAAGGGTCAGAGTGGGCGGGAAATCCCACCCACTCTGACCGTACTTATTTAACGCGTTACCAAAAACTTGGTAATTACGCCTTGATAGCTCCTAGAAGAACGATCTTTCCGTTCTTGATTACGAAGCCGTTTACATCTGCACCAGAAACTTCTCCGTCAGCATCAAACTTCAAGACCTTTGAAAGACCCTTTGATGACTGAGTTGAGACGTACTTGTTGATTGAAGCACGGTCTGTGTTTCCAGCCTTGATTGCCTCAAGGAAGAAGTTAGCTGCGTCGAATGACTCTGTTGTGTAAACACCAGGTGTCCAACCAGCCTTTACCATCTCTGCTGCAAGCTTTGGTGAAGCTGTCTCCATTGGGATCGCTGGAGCTGAAAGTAGAACACCTTCTGCTGCCTTACGAGCCAACTTGATGAACTGGTTGTCAAGAGTACCGTCGCCTGAAGCGAAGACAATCTTTGAACCTGAGTCACGAAGCTGCTTTACGAATACTGCTGCTTGTGAGAAGTAACCTGAGTAGATCACTGCTGTTGCCTTTGACTTCTTGATCTTTGCAATTGTAGCTGTGAAGTCTGTTGTACCTGTTGGTGTTACATCCTTACCAACAACGCGACCAGCAAGAGTGATATCTACGGTCTTCTGTAGACCAACTGCGTAGTCAGACGCATCGTTAACCAAGAACACCTTAGCGTTCTTAACATTCTGAGTTACAAGGCGAGCAAGTGCTGGACCCTGGTAATCATCTGTCAACACTGCGCGGTGGAAGATTGACTTTCCGAATGATGGAAGTGTTGGGTTTGTTGCTGATGGTGTGATGATTGGAAGACCAGCTGATAGGTACACAGGTAGTGAAACCTTTGATGCACCTGAGTAAGCAGGACCGACTAGTGCAACTACGCACTCTTCTGCTGCAACCTTAGGAGCGATTGGACCTGCAACTGCTGGATCTCCCTGGTCATCTACTTCGTAAACAACTGGGTCAACATTTGCTGACTTGTTTGCTGCTAGGAAACGCTTGAGTGCAAACTTCACACCGTTAAGCTCGTTGATACCTAGTGCAGCTTCAGGACCTGTTAGTGGACCCTGGTATGCAATCTTTAGCTTGCTTGAGCAAGCAGCTGATGCTGACGGAGCGAATGCAACAAATGATGTTGTTGCGATAGCTACGGCAGCCACAACCGCGAGAACGCGATTCTTCTTCATATATGTAGTGCCTTTCCTGTTCTTGTGTCCCGGGACAGGGAGGCTGAAAGGGTAATGGCTGGGGTGAGAGTTAGACAAGGCGAGGCTACGCTTGAAATGTTTCAGTTTCGTTATAATTGAGATTTCAGTATCAAAAAATGAGATGTACCTGAGAACTATTTGTCGGGAACAGCGTCGGGGTTGATTACCGCCACCGCGACCTCTTTCATCGTTAATCGGCGATCCATGGCAGCCCGCTGGATCCACGAAAAAGCTTCAGGCTCTGAAAGATTAAGCGCTTTCATCAAAATCCCCTTGGCCCTATCGATGAGCTTTCGTGTTTCCAAGCGGTCATGAAGATCTGCAACCTCATCGGCCAGTGATTTCATTTGGGTGTGGCGACTAATGGCAATCTCAATGGCCGGTATCAAATCACCGATTGTAAATGGCTTAACAACATACGCCATAACACCAGCATCACGTGCGCGATCAACTAACTCTTTTTGAGAGTATGCGGTCAACATCAGTACTGGTGCGATCTCTATTATTTTTTCTGCAGCTGAAATTCCATCCAAGATCGGCATCTTCACATCAAGAATTGCTAGATCTGGCTTATGCAAGGTTGCTAGCTCAATTGCTTCTTGACCATTGGTCGCTTGTCCAACAACTTCATAACCAGCACCGTGTAACATCTCTACAAGATCCATGCGGATTAAAGTTTCATCTTCTGCGACTAGTATTCGAACCGACACCTTCGAACCATCCCTCCCAGAATTTCATCCCCCAAAAAAAAAATATTTAGATGAGTGCCCCGAGTCGGATTCGAACCGACACTATGCAGTGTTTGAGACTGCCCTCTCTACCGTTGGAGTACCGAGGCTTTCTATAGGGCAATCTTAGCGGTAGGCGGGAACAACTCCGCCAACAGCATCTCCAACGCGGTGAACGCGCATAGCGTTGGTTGAGCCTGGAATTCCTGGAGGTGAACCTGCAACAATCACTACATTTTCACCTTCATGTGCACGTCCTGATTGAATTAATAAGGTATCGGCCTGTTTCACCATCTCATCGGTGTGCTTAACCATTGGTGTAACTTCAGGTTCAACTCCCCAAGAAAGTGCCAAACGATTATACGTACCGACTTCAGGTGTAAATGCAACGATGGGAATAGGTGAGCGCAAACGTGCCATACGGCGAGCTGAATCACCTGATTGAGTAAAGGTAACTAAGTACTTTGCACCAACAATTGCGCCTACTTCAGCTGCTGCCCGAGTAATCGCTCCACCCTTTGTTTTTGGGGTTGTTCGCAATGCGCGGATCATCTCAAAGCCACCTTCTTCGGTGCGAGCGATAATGCGAGCCATTGTCTTAACAGCTTCTATCGCAAAGGCACCAACAGATGTTTCACCTGACAGCATCAACGCATCGGTACCATCAAGTACCGCATTGGCACAGTCTGTAGCTTCTGCACGTGTTGGCGAAGAATTATTAATCATTGAATCAAGCATCTGAGTTGCAACGATTACAGGTTTGGCAGCTTCGCGCGCTAACTCAATACAACGCTTTTGGACCAGCGGAACCTCTTCAATAGGAAGTTCTACGCCAAGATCACCTCGAGCGACCATGATGCCATCGAATGCAGCAACTATCTCTTCAAGGTTTTCTACAGCTTGTGGCTTTTCGATCTTGGCTATTACCGGAATACGAAAACCAACCTCATCCATGATTGCATGCACATCATTAATATCTGCAGCAGTGCGAACAAATGAGAGCGCGATGAAATCAGCACCAGCTTGTAGTCCCCAACGAAGATCTTCCTTATCTTTTTCAGAAAGTGCTGGCACTGATACCGCAACCCCAGGCAGATTGATTCCCTTGTTGTTACTGACTACACCTGGCTGAATCACTATTGTTACAACATCATTGCCCTTAACTTCAAGGACCTCGACAGTAACCTTGCCATCATCGATCAGAATGCGATCTCCTGGCTTGCAGTCCCCCGGTAGGCCCTTATAGGTCGTACCAACACGCTCTCTAGAGCCTTCAACCTCATCAGTTGTAATCGTAAAGATATCGCCACGCACTAACTCATGAGGACCATTTACAAAACGTGCTAAACGAATCTTTGGACCTTGTAGATCGACAAGAACAGCTACAGGTTTTCCCGCAGCCTTTGCAGCCTCACGAACATGGTTAAGGCGGTTTTGATGTTCATCGTAACCACCATGGGAAAGGTTCAAGCGGGCCATATTCATGCCCGCTTCAATCAACTCCTTCACCTTTTCAGGAGATTCAACGGCGGGACCCATGGTGCAAACAATCTTCGCTCTACGCATGTGACTACCTTAAACCATGAGTGGACGGTCAGTTGGCGCAATCGGTGCAGGAAGTTGGGTGCGGCCAGTGAGAAATCTATCAACTGCTGCTGCTGCACTTCTTCCTTCAGCTATTGCCCATACGATCAAGGATTGACCGCGTCCAGCATCACCTGCAACAAAGATTCCCTCCTCTGTTGTTTGAAAGTTTTCATCGCGCTTAATATTTCCACGGTCATCAAGCTGGACCTCTAATTGTGAAATCAATGATGATTTTTCTGGACCAGTAAAGCCCATCGCCATGAAAACAAAGTCACAAGGAATCTCCTTTTCGGATCCTGCAACTCTTTCAAACTTTCCATTTACAAACTCTGTTTCTACAATTTTGATGGCACGCAGATTTCCTTTGCCATCTCCTAAGAACTCTTCGGTGCTAACTGAAAAGAGACGGTTGTCTTTTTCTTCATGTGCACTGGAGACACGATAAATCATTGGGTATGTCGGCCATGGCTGAGATGATGGACGTTCATCACTTGGACGAGGCATGATCTCAAGTTGAGTAACACTTGCTGCACCTTGACGGATAGAGGTACCCAAACAGTCAGCACCTGTATCACCACCACCAATAATGACAACATGCTTACCAGCCACATTAATAGGTGGGTTTTCAACTTCACCTAACGCTTGCTTGTTGCCCCATGGCAAGAACTCCATCGCCTGATAGATACCCTTGTTATCACGACCTTTAATAGAAAGGTCTCGCCATTGGGTCGAACCAACAGCTAATACGATTGCATCATATTTTTTACGAAGATCAGATCCAGTGAGTTCGGTACCAACATCTACGCCTGGACGAAAACGTGTTCCCTCTTTCTCCATCTGATCCAAGCGGCGATCAAGGATGTGCTTTTCCATTTTGAACTCTGGAATTCCGTAACGAAGCAATCCACCAATCTTGTCAGCACGCTCGTACACAACAACTGTGTGACCTGCGCGAGTTAACTGTTGTGCCGCAGCCAGTCCTGCTGGACCTGAACCAATGACAGCAACTGTCTTACCGGTGAGGCGATCTGGTGCCATTGGCGTCACATTTCCAGCGCCAAATGCCTCTTCAATAGTGCGAAGTTCGATCTGCTTAATTGTTACTGCGTCGCGGTTGATGCCTACTACGCATGCTGTTTCACATGGTGCAGGACAGAGACGACCTGTGAACTCTGGAAAGTTGTTGGTTGCATGTAGGCGATCGATAGCCTCATCCTTATCGCCACGGTAGATCAAATCATTCCATTCAGGAATTAGATTTCCGAGTGGGCAACCATTATGACAAAAAGGAATACCGCAATCCATGCAACGTCCTGCTTGCTTTTGCAGATGCTCAAAACTCTGAGGCTCATACACTTCGCGCCAATCCTTGATACGAACATCAACCGGTCGACGCTTAGGAGTTTCGCGTGGAGTTGTCATAAAACCCTTTGGATCAGCCATTTGCAGCAACCTCCATTACTAAGGTATCGGCTGGTAGACCTTCACGTTCTGCGCGCTCCATGGCGGCCAGTACACGTGCATAGTCACGTGGCATGATTAATGAAATTCGAGCAACACCCTTATCCCAATCTTTCAAAAGCTCATGGGCAATCTCTGATCCAGTTTCGGCGAAGTACTTAGAGATGTGATCCTTCAGCACATCTTTTTGATCAGCAGGGACCGCAAGAACATCAACCATGTCTGTGTTGACATTTGCAGCATCTAAATCGAGAACATAGGCACGTCCACCAGACATACCTGCTGCGATGTTACGACCAGTTCGACCAAGAACTACAACTGTTCCGCCAGTCATATATTCGCAACCGTGGTCTCCGATACCTTCAACAATTGCTAAAGCGCCAGAGTTACGAACACAGAAGCGCTCTCCAACAACACCACGAATAAAGATTTCACCTGCTGTTGCACCGTAACCGATGACGTTTCCAGCGATCACATTATCTTGTGATCGGAAAGTTGCCTTTACATCAGGTCGAACAACTACTCGTCCCCCTGAAATTCCTTTGCCAACATAATCATTGGAGTCTCCATATAGTCGGATCGCAACACCACGGGGAATAAATGCACCAAGTGATTGACCCGCTGATCCGTGTAAGGTGACATCAATTGTTCCAGCAGGTAATCCTTCTGAACCATAATTTCGTGTGACCTCTGCACCTAACATAGTTCCAACGGTGCGGTTTACATTTCGTACAGGTAAATCGATCCTTACTGCTTCACCCTTTGTAAGTGCGGGTTGGGCTAGTTCAATCAAGGTGTTGTCCAACGCTGCAGCTAATCCATGATCTTGCTTAACCGTGTTGTGCAGCGCACTATCAACATCTGGACGTACCAACAAAGGCTCAAGGTTTAATCCTGCCGCCTTCCAATGTTCAACCGCCTTGCGAGTATCAAGATATTCAACATGACCAATCGCATCTTGAAGTGTGCGGAAACCAAGTTGAGCCAAGATTTCGCGGACCTCTTCAGCGATGTACTCAAAGAAAGTTTCGACGAATTCTGGTTTACCGCTGAACTTCTTACGAAGTTCTGGGTTTTGTGTAGCAACGCCTACTGGACAAGTATCCAAGTGGCACACACGCATCATGATGCAACCAGAAACAACAAGTGGTGCGGTTGCAAAACCGTACTCTTCTGCTCCAAGTAGCGCTGCGATAACAACATCACGACCCGTCTTTAACTGACCATCTGCTTGCACGACGATGCGATCACGTAAGCCATTGAGCAACAATGTTTGCTGTGTTTCAGCTAAACCAAGCTCCCAAGGAGCACCTGCATGCTTGAGTGATGTCAGCGGTGATGCACCTGTTCCACCATCATGGCCTGAGATCAAAACAACATCAGCATGTGCCTTAGAAACACCTGCAGCAACAGTTCCAACTCCAACCTCTGCCACTAGCTTGACATGTACACGTGCATTCTTATTTGCATTCTTTAGATCGTGAATCAGCTGAGCAAGATCTTCAATCGAGTAAATGTCGTGGTGTGGAGGAGGCGAAATCAAACCAACACCAGGTGTTGAGTAACGTGCCTTTGCAATCCATGGATACACCTTGTTTCCAGGTAACTGTCCACCTTCACCAGGCTTTGCGCCTTGTGCGATCTTGATCTGAATGTCATCGCTGTTAACTAAGTAATTACTTGTAACACCAAAACGACCTGATGCAACCTGCTTGATCGCTGATCGCTTTGAATCACCATTGGCCATTGGAATAAAACGCTCTTGTTCTTCTCCACCCTCACCTGTATTGGATTTTCCACCAATACGGTTCATGGCAATTGCAAGAGTTTCATGAGCCTCTGCTGAAATTGAGCCATAAGACATTGCACCAGTTGAGAAGCGCTTAATAATTTCGCTAATTGGTTCAACTTCATCAACTGAAATCGGGGGGTTTATGCCATCTTTGAATTGAAATAATCCACGCAAGGTCATCAGACGCTTGCTCTGTTCGTTGACACGATCTGTATAGCGCTTGAAAACATCGTAACGCTTGTTGCGTGTTGAATGCTGCAAGGTAAATACAGTCTCTGGATCAAATAAGTGAGGCTCACCTTCGCGACGCCATTGGTACTCACCGCCGATTGGAAGTCGCTTTGTTCCTGGAACTTCTCCTCCAGGTGGATAGGCGATGTGGTGACGGGCGATTGTTTCTTGGGCGATTACATCGAGTGATACTCCACCAAGACGAGATGTTGTTCCAACAAAGTATTCATCGACAACCTCTTGAGAAAGTCCGATAGCTTCAAAAACTTGTGCACCTGTATATGAAGCAATGGTGCTGATGCCCATCTTGGACATCACCTTAAGAACTCCTTTGCCGAGGCTCTTGATTAAATTCTTGACCGCCTTTTCAGGTGTGATTCCTGTAATGACACCTTGAAGTACTAAATCCTCTGCCGTTTCCATCGCAAGGTATGGATTCACACATGCTGCGCCATAGCCAATTAAGAGTGCGACATGGTGAACCTCGCGAACATCTCCGGCTTCAACTACTAATCCGACCTTTGTGCGGCTCTTTTCACGGATCAAGTGGTGGTGAACTGCAGATGTCAGAAGCAGTGAAGGAATTGGCGCGTTCTCTGCATCTCCATCGCGGTCAGATAAAACTATGATGCGAGCACCATCATTAATTGCCTGTGAAACTTCAGCTTTGATCTCATCGAGTCGCGTACGTAATGAGTCTCCTCCATCAGCGATGCTAAATAATCCACGCACTACATAGGCGCTCAAACCTGGATGATCTCCATCTGCGTTGACGTGAATGATCTTTGCAAGCTCATCATTATCAATTACTGGGAATGCCAATGAAATCTGTCGACAGCTACTTGGACCTGGATCGAGCAGATTGTGCTCAGGTCCCATAGAGGTTCCAAGACTTGTTACTAACTCTTCGCGAATCGCATCAAGTGGTGGATTAGTAACTTGTGCAAATAGTTGTGAGAAGTAATCAAAGATTAAACGTGGTTTGTCGGAAAGGGCGGCGATAGGAGTATCTGTTCCCATCGAACCAAGTGGCTCCATGCCGTTTTTTGCCATCGGAGTTACCAAAATGCGTAGATCCTCTTCGGTGTAACCAAATGCGCGTTGACGGCGAACAACAGATGAGTGCGGATACACAATGTGTTCGCGTGCAGGAAGTTCGCTCAACTTAATGATGCCTGCATGTAACCAATCTCCATAGGGGGCAGCGTTGGCTAAACCATCCTTAATCTCATCATCTTCAATAATGCGACCTTGTTCAATATCAACCAAGAACATCTTGCCTGGTTGTAAACGACCCTTGCGCTCAACATTTTCAGCTGGAATATCTAGAACACCAACCTCAGAAGCAAGAACAACCATTCCATCTTTTGTCACCCAGTAACGAGATGGACGTAAACCATTGCGATCAAGTACCGCACCTACTTGATGGCCATCTGTGAAAGTTACACAGGCAGGACCATCCCAAGGCTCCATCATCGATGCATGGAAGGCGTAAAAATCGCGACGGTTCTGCGGCATCGTTGCATGGTTCTCCCATGCTTCTGGAATCATCATCAGCACAGCGTGTGGCAGTGAACGTCCACCTAAGTACAAAAGTTCCAAGACTTCATCAAATGAGGCAGAGTCAGAGCCTGACATTTCAACTATTGGGAATAAACGCTTTAGGTCTCCAGGGATTAGATCGCTTTGCAATAGGGATTCGCGAGCGCGCATCCAATTGCGATTTCCCTTAACGGTATTAATTTCTCCGTTGTGTGCAATAAATCGGTATGGATGAGCAAGTGGCCAAGAAGGAAAGGTATTTGTAGAAAAACGTGAGTGAACCAGTGCAAGTGGTGAAACCACCCGCTCATCTGAAAGCTCTGGGAAAAACTCTTCTAACTGACCTGTCGTGAGCATTCCCTTGTACACAATTGTCTGAGCGGACAATGAAGGGAAGTAAAGATCTAATCCATGCTCAGCCCGCTTGCGCAGACAAAAAGCTAAGCGATCTAATGCAATTCCGGTCTCACCCTTTTTGCCAGCAATAAATAGTTGGTGGAAATCTGGCATAACCGACACAGCGGTCTTTCCAAGTGATGATGGGTTGATCGGTACTTCGCGCCACCCTAGGACGACTAGACCTTCTTCATCTGCTAACTTTTCGATCTCATCCTTTACCTCTGCACCCTTAGCGATAAATGCAATACCCGTTGCATAGGCATCTGCAGCTGGAAGTTTAAAATCAACCACCGCTTGAAAGTATGCATCCGGAATACGAATAAGGATTCCAGCGCCATCACCGCTATCTGGTTCAGCACCTGATGCTCCACGGTGTTCCATGTTGCGTAACGCGGTAAGCGCTTGAGAAACAATGTGATGAGTTGCAACCTTGTTAAGTGTGGCAACCATTGCAACGCCACAAGCATCATGTTCGGCGGCAGGGTCGTAGAGTCCCTGTGCTTGTGGATAATTAGATGCAAGTGCCATGGACGCGCTCCTACGGATTTGTCCTTACATGAAAAGGGACATCCTTGGCCCGTGATGCTCACTGCTTAGGGCGAAATCGTAGCAATAAGAGGGCAACTTAGAGCCCTGAGATATGTGCAATCTTTCCAATTCCTGCGGTAATCGCCATACCAAGTGTGCCCCCAATGAGTACACGCAGAGTTGGCGAGAGCAGTTTTGAGCCGGCGGTTCGCGCTGACACGAGGCCTGTAATTACCAATCCCCCAAGGGTAAAGCCAACGATGCTCCATGCTTTAGTGCCAAGGGTTGGAGCAAAGGCTCCTGCAAATGGAATCAAACCGCCCATGGTGAATGAGATCGCTGATGCAACCGCTGCCTGAACTGGACGAGCCTTTGTATTGGGATGCTGACCAAGCTCGTCGCGAAGATGGGCTTCGAGTGGATCTTTGCGATGCATTTCAAGTGCAACCTGCAAGGCAAGTGCTGGTGTTAAACCACGCTCTATGTAAATCTGCTGGAGCTCCTGCAGCTCCGCTTCGGGATCTGCTGCAAGGTGAGCGATTTCAATTAAACGATCTGACTCTTCAATATCATTTTGGGAACGAACTGAGATGTACTCACCAACAGCCATTGACATTGCACCCGCGGTGATTCCGGCAATGCCTGCAGTGATAAGAAAATCCTGTTTTCCGGCCGCTGCGACACCAATCATTAAAGCCGCCGTTGAAACGAGACCATCATTTGCACCAAGGACTGCGGCACGAAGCCATCCTGCGCGGTGGGAGCGATGCTCTAGATTTCTCTGGTAGACCTCTTCCAAACTCATAGTTAGAAGCCTACCCGAGGATTATGCCGAATTTTTAGAGGCGCGAGTGAAATACAACGCAGCACCTACCCCAACGAGCAGGCTGACCCAGACATTTACCCGCAAACCTGCGATTGTGTTGGCGGTATCGATGCGAATCAACTCAATGAAAAAACGTCCTAGGCAGTAGGTAGCGACATAAAGTGCGAAGCTTTGTCCCGCTTTCAATCGCTCTCCAAACTTAATAATGATTACCGCAATCAGAGAACACCAGATCGCTTCATATAAAAATGTCGGATGAAAAGAATCAAATTGAGTAAAGCCGTTGGGGCGATATCGCATCGGGATCTCAACGGCCCACCAGGAATCCAGAGGCTTTCCGAAGAGTTCGCCATTAAACCAGTTGCCAAATCGTCCGATTGCTTGAGCAAACAAGATTCCCGGAGCTAGCGCATCGGCAAAAACTGCAAAAGATGGAAGTTCAATTTTTCGAGCAAGAGTTCTATAGCGAAGGTATGCGCCTAACAATCCAATCGATATTGCACCCCAGATACCTAAGCCACCCTCCCAAATTTTGAATGCATCAACAGGTTGGCCTCCAGTACCAAAGTAAGCATTAGGTGAAGAGATCACATGGTAGATACGTCCACCGATAATTCCAGATGGCACTGCAACTATTGCTACCTCTGATACAACAGATTGACCCTGTATGGTTTTGTACTGAAAACGCTTTCCACCTAACCAAATCGCTATTGCAATGCCGGTAATAATGCACAGCGCGTAATAGTGAATTGTTAATGGACCAAGCTCCAGCAAGGATTGTGCTGGAGTTGGAAAAGCGCGACTCAAAGTTTAGGCAGCCTCAACCGCGGCTTTGAACTCTTCAAGTGAGAACTCGTTTTGAGTGCGTTCCCACTTCTTTCCATTGATGAACACTGTCGGAGTTCCCTGAACACCAAACTTGCTCATTGAGTCGTAGTTGGCCTTAACAATCTCGACCTTTGAACCCTTGGTCACGCAATCTGCAAAGGTTTTAGATGTAATGCCAATCTTCTTTCCGATATTGACCAGAGTTTCGTTGCTCCAGAAACCTGAGTTCTCAAGTGGTGACTGGACTGCATATAAAGCATGGTGGAAATCGAGGTAATGACCTTCATCTGCTGCACAGAAGGAGGCATTTGCGGCGCGTACGGATTCATCTCCCAAGAAGGAGAGTACGTGATATCGCACCGTTGCCTTCTTCTCACGAATGAGAGATTCAATGTAATCACCGTTAGCATCTTCAAACAACTTACATACTGGGCATTGTGGATCTTCCCAAACATCAATAACCGTGACCGCACCATTATCAAATGTGATTGGTGAGCCATTTGCTGTATCAATAGTTGAAGTAATCGCTGGCTTAAGAGTGGTTCCATCCAAACCTGCAAGGGATGCACTCTCTTTGCTGTTTTGACTAAAGAGTGAGAAAACTACTCCGGTAACTACAACAAGAAGGACCATTCCAATAACGATCCAGCGAGTTGTGTTATCTGTGCTCTTTGCCGCTTGCTTTGCCATTGTTACTCCTTGATTGGTTGAGCTGCTTTTTCAAAACTTAGTTTTCCGTATGGGAAAAGGTATAGATAAAGCGCGGTGAGCGCCAAGCCCAAATCCCGCATGATTTCTGTGAAATAGGCGCGATGAACCTGAGACTTCAGAGATGGATCGATTTCACCGCCTCCACCGAAGCATCCACAGTCGATTAAGAGGCCACGAGCCCACACCGACGCGATCGCTGCGATAAAGACAATCATGATGATTCCACTAAAGATTGCCGAGTATCTGACCATGATTCCAAGAATGAGCAACATACCAACTGCAACTTCAATCCATGGCAATGCGTAGCCAAATAGGTGCGCTAAATCAGTCGGTAAAATTTTGTAAGCAGCGGTTGCGTTGGCAGATTCAGTGGGCTTAGTGACCTTTAACCCACCAGCAACAAGAAGTACTCCACCGAGCAATAAACGTCCAAGGAGTGTGATCCATGGTTGATTTTTTACGAGAAAACTTTTCATCGACCCTCACGAACTCCTAACGCAAGTTCCTTAGCCAAATGCGAAATCGCATCCAACCCTTCTTGTTCAGTTTTTGCCGCAAGAAGTAATTTTATAAATGCAGAGCCTACGATGACACCATCTGCGTATGCAGCAAGGGATTTAGCCTGCTCACGTGTTGACACACCTAAACCCACTGAGATTGGAAGGTCGGTCACCGAACGCACCCGTGATACCAGGTTGCTGGCATCACTTGAAATGCTGGTGCGAGTTCCAGTAACCCCCATCAAGCTTGCCGCGTACACAAAGCCACCAGTCTTAGCGGTTACATCAGCAAGGCGAGCATCATTGGTACTTGGCGCAACTACATAAATTGGATTGATGCCTACCTTGCTAGTTGCCGCTAACCAACGATCCGACTCTTCAATTGTTAAATCTGGGGTAATCACACCCGATCCCCCGTTATCAGCGATGGATTGCGCAAACTCATTTACTCCATACCGTTCGATCGGATTCCAGTAGGTCATAACAACTGCAGCTACACCAGTATCTGTTGCAACCTTGAGTGCTGCGAAAACATCGGCAGCATTTGTTCCACCTTTCAATGAAATTTCAGCGGCCTCTTGAATAACAGCTCCATCCATCACGGGATCGCTATATGGAAACCCAATTTCGATCGCATCAACACCTGCTGCAACAAGTGCTTGAATTGCCTTAACACAACCATGCTGTGAAGGAAAACCCGCTGGAATATAAGCAATCAAAGCTGCACGATTTTCTGCACGGACCTTTGCCATGACTGATTCGAGTTGAGTCATTACAGTGGAATTCCAAAAAATTCGGCGGCGGTTTGAACATCCTTATCTCCGCGACCAGAAAGATTGATTAATAAGTTAGCTGTCGGTCCCAGCTCTTTTCCAACTAGAATTGCACCAGCTAGTGCGTGTGCAGTTTCAATCGCTGGAATAATTCCTTCAGTTCTGCTGAGTAATGAGAAGGCTGCCATAGCTGCATCATCATTGATTGCGCGATACTCAGCACGCCCGATGTCATGCAGGTATGCATGCTCTGGTCCCACACCTGGGTAATCTAAACCGGCAGAGATTGAATGAGATTCGATTGTCTGGCCATTTGCATCTTGCAAAACATAGGAACGTGTTCCATGAAGTACACCCGGAGTTCCACCTGTAATCGTTGCCGCGTGACGTCCTGTTTCAATCCCATCCCCGCCTGCTTCAAGACCGATTAAACGCACCTGACGATCTGGAATAAATGCGTTAAAGATTCCGATCGCATTAGACCCGCCGCCAACACAGGCCAAGATCGCATCTGGAAGTCTCCCGGTTAGGGCAAGCATTTGTTCGCGGGCTTCTTCTCCAATTATTTTATGGAAATCACGAACCATCGTTGGGAATGGATGTGGGCCAGCAACGGTGCCCAATAAGTAATGTGTATCTGCAACATTGGTAACCCAATCGCGCATCGCTTCATTAATTGCATCTTTCAGGGTGCGTGAACCTGAAGTGACAGGAACAACCTCTGCACCCAGCAACTTCATTCGTGCAACGTTGAGCGCTTGCCGACGTGTGTCCTCTTCTCCCATGTACACAACACAATCAAGACCCATTAACGCAGCTGCTGTTGCAGATGCAACTCCATGTTGTCCAGCACCGGTTTCGGCGATGATTCGCTTCTTACCCATCCGCTTGGTTAGAAGCGCTTGACCTAAAACATTGTTGATCTTGTGCGAACCGGTGTGGTTGAGATCTTCGCGCTTAAGAAAGATTCGCGCACCGCCTGCATGTTCAGAAAATCTCTGAGCTTCGGTGATGATGCTTGGGCGACCTGTATATTTTCGGTGCAGCTGGGCAAGCTCTGCTAAAAACTCTGGATCCTTTTGCGCGGTGTTATGTGCTATCTCAAGTTCATTGAGAGCTCCAATTAATGCTTCAGGTACGTAACGTCCGCCATACTCTCCGAAGTGTCCCGAGCTGCTCATAGTTAAAGCCTACCGAGCAATTGGTCGATCGCAACTGATGGAGATTCCGAGCGAACAAGGGCTTCACCCACCAAAATTGCGGTTGCTCCACACTCTTGAGCAAACACAACCTCTTGGCGTGTAGCGATTCCAGACTCGGCAACGCGAGCGATATTTACTGGAATATGTGGAATGAGTTCAGCAAATGCTTGCGCATCTACATCTAAAGTTTTCAAATTACGGGAATTAACGCCGATAATCTCGGGAGAGATCGCTAGAGCACGTTCTAACTCATCATGGGTATGTACCTCAATCAAAGATCTCATCCCAAGTTCTTTTGCTAAATGAAAGTAATCTTCAAGCTGGTTTTTACTTAACGCCGCAACAATCAAAAGAACAATATCTGCGCCATGTGCACGTGCTTCATAAAATTGATACTCATCGACCATAAAATCTTTGCGAAGAATGGGAAGATCTATCGTTTTTCTGACCGCATCCAAATCTGCAAGTGATCCACCAAAACGGCGCTGTTCAGTAAGAACGCTAACAACATGTGCGCCAGCTTCTTCGTAGGCGGCTGCTAATCCGGCAGGATCTGCAATTGTTGCCAAGGTACCTTTACTAGGTGAGGATCTCTTCACCTCAGCAATCACGGAGATTTCTTCAGTTGATAGATTTGGTAAACAGTCACGTACTGCAGGAGCTGTTTCAAGCGCCTCGTGTAACTGCGCCATCGGAAGACGCCTAGCAGCTAGATCCTCACGTACACCTTCGATGATTGATGCTAGAACGCTCATAATTTCTCATCCAAAGTCGGATCAATTCCATGGTCCAGTGCGCTCCAGGTATTGAGTTGGCGCGGTTTGCGTTCATAGCGTGATGAGAGTTTAAATCGCCGAGAGATGAGCGCAACGAGTACGAATACCACTACAAGTGAAATGATGATCGGCAGAAACTCTCTCATGGCCTTTGCGCCAATCGATTAGCTGCATGCACCGCTGTCAAAACCGCGGCCGCCTTATTGCGACATTCTTGATTCTCTGATTCGGGATCTGAATCGGCGACAACACCAGCACCTGCTTGAACATAAGCGGTTCCGTTGTGTAGCAACGCTGTTCTAATTGCGATACAGGTATCTAGATTACCTGTGAAATCAATGTACCCAACTATGCCGCCATAAACACCACGTCTTGTTGTTTCTAGCTCTTCGATGATTTCCATAGCTCGTGGCTTGGGAGCTCCTGACAAGGTGCCTGCTGGAAATACTGAAAAGAGCGCATCAACTGGTGAAGATTTCTTTGAAAGCTTTCCGATTACTGTTGAAACTATGTGCATCACATGTGAGTAGCGCTCAATGTGCATAAAATCAACAACTTCAACTGATCCAGGAGCACAGACTCGACCTAAATCATTTCTTCCAAGATCTACCAGCATCAAATGCTCTGCACGTTCCTTAGGATCGGCAAGTAGCTCTTCTGCTAATCGATGATCCTCCTCAGGATTTGCAGATCTCTTTCGAGTACCTGCGATGGGATGGATCATCACATCCTCTTGATTAACTTTCACTAACGCTTCTGGGCTGGAACCAACGATTTCGATTCCATCTGTAAAGCGAAATAGGTACATGTACGGCGAAGGATTATTAAGTCGAAGCATTCGGTACACATCAATTGCATCTGCGGTACATGGAATCGAGAAGCGTTGCGACAAAACAACTTGGAAGGCCTCACCTGCCAAGATTTCTTCCTTAACTTTTGCGATGCTCTTCTTGAATTGATCAGCTGAAATATTTCCTGTGTAATTCGGCAGCGAAAAATCAGGAATAGCTGCTGCATCACCTGGCAGTGAGATCGCTAAATCTGCTTGCATACGGTCTAAACGTTCAACGCAGGATGCATAAGCCTCATCGATTCGATCATCGCTTCCATCCCAATTAATCGCATTGGCAATTAATGTGATGGTTCCATCGCTGTGATCCATCACCGCTAAATCACTAGTGAGCATAAAAGAGAGCTCCGGAAGAGGAATGTCTTTGTGAGCTAACGATGGCAGTTTTTCTAATCGACGAACCACGTCATACCCCATGAAGCCAACTAATCCACCTGTCAGTGGAGGTAAACCTGCAATCTTGGGTGATTTCAAATGTGCTGCAGAAAGACGCAACGCCTCCAATGGATCAATCCCAGTGGGCGCTCCCGCTGGAGCGATCCCCTGCCAATACGCCAATCCATCCTTCTCGCTTAATGTGGCCTCGCTGCGAACACCGATAAATGAGTAACGAGACCACGCTCCGCCATGTTCTGCAGACTCTAAAAGAAATGTGTTTGCTCCACTCTTTGCTAATTTCTTGTAGACACCCAATGGAGTTTCAGAGTCGGCTAAGAGTTTGCGCGATACGGGAATGACATTTGAAACCTTTGCGTAGACACGAAACTCTTCAAGATTCATTGTTTACGGTCGCAGCTCTAGTGGCGTGTGAAAACAGGAGCGATCTCCAGTATGGCATGCTGCACCAGTTTGAACTACCTGCATGATTAATGCATCTCCATCACAATCCAAGGTGATTGATTGCACATCTTGATAGTGCCCTGAGGTTGCACCCTTGACCCATAACTCATTTCGACTGCGTGACCAGTAGGTGGCCTTTCCAGATGTCAGAGTGAGTTCTAGTGATTCGGCATTCATGTACGCCAGCATCAAAACTTCTTTGCTTGTTGAATCTTGCACAATTGCTGGAATTAAGGCATCTGGATTCTTAAGAAGTGCAGCCACCTGCGGATCCAGAGTTGTCATGTGCTTATTCTGCCTTACCCAACGGCGGCGGCGCGCACTGGATAATTGTGCTTACCGAGATAGCTCTTCACATCGCGAATGCGGTGAACTCCGAAGTGAAAAACACTCGCCGCCAGCAGCGCATCAGCTCCGGCATCGAGGGCGGCTGAGAAATCTTCGAGTGAGCCTGCGCCACCACTGGCAATCAAAGGAACCTTAGAAACAGCACGAACCGCGGTAATCATTCCGATGTCATAACCTGCGCGAGTTCCATCTGCATCCATTGAGTTGAGCAGAATTTCACCAACACCAAATGCGCATGCTTGCTCTACCCAGGCAAGTGCATCAACACCTGCACTTCGTCGTCCACCATGAGTTGTCACTTCAAATCCAGATTCCGTGCGAGCACGTCGTGCATCTACTGAGAGAACTAAAACCTGCGAGCCAAAGCGATCTGCAATTTCAGCGATCAATTGTGGACGTTCAAGTGCCGATGTATTTATTGATACCTTGTCAGCACCAGCACGCAATAGCCGGTCCACATCTTCAACACTTCGAATACCGCCACCAACAGTCAGGGGAATAAATACTTGTTCGGCAGTGCGCCGAACAACATCGAGAGTAGTTTCACGTCCTGCAACACTGGCTGAAATATCTAGAAAAGTTAACTCGTCAGCACCCTCTGTGTTGTATACAGCTGCCATCTCAACCGGATCGCCTGCATCAACAAGATCGGTGAAGTTAACGCCTTTAACAACTCGACCATCAGTGACATCAAGGCAGGGAATGATGCGAACAGACAGCGTCATTTTCCGCTGGCCTTTATCGCTTCTTGCAAGGTGAACTTTCCTGCATAGAGAGCTTTGCCAACAATTGCGCCTTCAACACCTGTTGCGCGAAGTGCGGCAAGGGCTGCGATGTCATCTAATGATGAGATTCCACCACTTGCAATTACTGGCTTGTTTGTTGCTGCACATACGGTTTTGAGTAATTCAATATTTGGTCCAGCCAGGGTTCCATCTTTAGCAACATCAGTTACAACATAGCGAGCACATCCATCGCGATCTAAACGCTCAAGGGTTTCAAATAAATCTCCACCTTCCTTAGTCCAGCCACGCGCTGCCAATGTGTGTCCGCGAACATCTAACCCAACCGCTATGCGATCACCATGCTGTGCAATCACGCGAGCAGTCCATTCTGGATCTTCAAGAGCTGCGGTCCCTAAGTTCACTCGCTGACAACCAGTAGCAAGAGCACGATGCAAGGATTCATCATCGCGAATTCCACCTGAAAGTTCGACCTTAATATCCAACATTCCAACAACTTCGGCTAACAATGCAGAGTTTTCTCCGCGACCAAAGGCAGCATCTAGATCTACCAGGTGAAGCCATTCGGCACCTGCTGCTTGAAACTCAAGTGCAACTTCAAGAGGTGCTCCGTAAATGCTCTCCTTATCGAGCTCACCTTGAACAAGTCGTACCGCACGGCCATCTTTAACATCAACCGCTGGAAGAAGCTCCAAGTAACTCATAGCGACCACACCCAATTCTTAATCAAGGCAAGTCCAGCAGCTCCTGATTTTTCTGGGTGAAACTGAGTTGCACTCATGTATCCATCTTCAACAGCTGCTAAAAATCTTTCTCCATGAGTGCTCCAAGCCTGCATCTTTCCGACAGCGTTTTTTGCAGCGAAAGAGTGAACAAAGTAAAAAGACTCTCCCTCAATTCCTTTAAACAAAACTGAATCTGATCCCACTTCAACTGTGTTCCAGCCCATGTGAGGCAAAATTGGTGCGCCTAATTGAGAAACTATTCCATCCCAAACGCCCACGCCAGTATGTGGAGCGGTATCTGAATGTTCAGTTCCGTGGCTAAACATAATTTGCATACCGACACAGATACCTAAAGTTGGGCGCTCCTTGGCTAAACGTTCTTGCACAATAGCTGCACCGTGAACACTATTTAATCCATTCATACATGCGGCAAATGCACCAACACCTGGAACCACTAATCCTTCTGCTTCTAGTGCCACTGTGGGATCTGAGGTAACAACAACCTCTTTACCCGTTATTGCAAATGCACGTTCTGCAGACCGTAGATTTCCAGAGCCGTAATCAAGAATTGCTATCAAAGAGAACCTTTTGTCGAAGGGATTCCGGCAACTCTGCCATCAAGTGAAACCGCATCTCGCAGTGCGCGAGCGACCGCCTTGAACTGCGCTTCAAAAACATGGTGTGCGTTGCGACCCTCAAGCACGCGGATGTGTAGTGCGATTCGAGCTTCAGCAACGATTGATTCCCAGATGTGTTTTCCGAGTGTTGTATCAAAAGTTCCAATGAGTTCAACGATCTCTGGTTGACGATGCACTAGGTATGGGCGACCTGAAAGATCAACTGCAGCCTGAACGAGAACCTCATCAAGTGGAACCATTGAGTCACCAAAGCGACGGATACCAGACTTATCCCCCAGCGCTTCTCGAAGCGCTTGTCCAAATGCAAGAGATGTATCTTCAACAGTGTGGTGTGAATCAACATCTACATCACCTTTTGTCTTAACCGTTAGATCAAAACCTGAGTGCTTACCCAATTGAGACATCATGTGATCAAAAAAAGGCACTCCTGTGTCGACATCGATGATGCCCTGGCCATCTAAATTTATCTCAACGAGTACATGCGATTCTTTTGTCTTTCTTTCGACGCGTGCTGTTCTCATGGGTATCTCCTTTAAATGAGCTCTTTGAGGGCTGAAATAAACAATTGATTCTCGGCTTCATTGCCAATGGTGACTCTTAAGTACCCTGATAATCCCACATCTCTAATCAGAACACCCTTTTCCAGCAAGGCTGACCACAGTTGTGGCGCATCCTGCTTGAAACCTGTGAAGAGAATGAAGTTGGCGCTGCTCGGAACGGTTTGCAACCCCATCTGATGCAATGCATTGATGAGATCAGCACGAGCTGCAATCAAGGTTGAAACTCCACTCAATAATTCAGCGCGGTGATCAATAGCTACCTGGGCTGCTGCTTGGGTAAGTGCGCTGAGGTGATACGGCAATCGAACAATCATCATCGCATCTTTGACCGCAACATCACTGACAAGGTAACCAACACGTGCTCCAGCAAAGGCAAAGGCCTTACTCATGGTGCGAATGACGATTACATGTGGATTTTTTGAAATAAGAGTTACGGCTGAAAGTTCCTGCGAAAACTCTGCATATGCTTCATCAACTACAAGTAATCCCCCAACAGTGTTTGCTGCATCAGCCAACTTTTGAATCGCTTCTATCGTGACAGCACCACCTGTTGGATTATTAGGAGTTGTAATAAAGGTAAGGCTTGGTCTGTGCTTAATGATTTCTACTACGGCATCCTGGGTGTTGAGGGAGAAATCAGAGTTTCGCTTTCCATCAATCCACTGCGCACCAGTTGTTTTTGCAATCAATGGGTGCATCGAATATGAGGGGGTAAAGCCCAGCACAGCACCCTGAGCAAAGGCTAGGAAAATAGATTGAATAATCTCATTTGAACCATTAGCCGCCCAAATGTTGTCGAGTGTGAAACCGGTACCACTTCTCTCGTTGATGTAGGTGGCAAGTTTGGTGCGCAAAACATTTGCATCACGATCTGGGTAACGATTTAAATCAGCTACGACCCTTGCAACAGCATCGGTGATTGACTGTTGTAGTGCTGGTGAAGGTGAATAAGGATTCTCATTTGTATTTAATGATGCTTGAGCTGGAACTTGCGGTGCACCATACGGTGACAAGGGACGCAGAGATTCGCGCAATGGCAACCAACTTGGCCAACTCATGACAAATTCTCCAAGCGCGCTCTCATAGCTTCACCATGTGCAGGCAGATCCTCTGAATCTGCCAAGGTCACAACGGTCTCAACAATCTCGGTAAAGGCTTTTTGGTCATACTCAATAAAGTGCAATCCACGTAGAAAGGTTTGAACTGAAAGTCCGCTTGAGTGACATGCGCATCCACCCGTTGGTAATACGTGATTTGACCCTGCTGAGTAATCGCCCAATGAAACCGGTGAGAAACGGCCGATAAACACAGCTCCGGCATTGCGAATCTTTTCAGCATCGCTGCGGGAGTTTTTTGTTTGAATCTCTAGGTGTTCTGCAGCGTAAGCGTTAACAACATCTAAACCTTGCTTCATGTCATCTACCAATACGATCGCAGATTGAACTCCAGAAAGCGCGCTCATGATTCGATCCGCATGCTTGGTTGCTACAACACGTACTGTGAGTTCAGCCTCAACCGCCTGAGCTAACTCAACTGAATCAGTTACCAGTACTGCTGCAGCGATCACATCGTGTTCTGCTTGACTAATCAAATCAGCAGCTACATCGGCGGCGATTGCTGATGAGTCAGCTAAAACTGCGATCTCGGTTGGACCGGCTTCAGAATCAATTCCGATGATTCCACGCAGCGCCCGTTTTGCTGCAGCAACATAAATATTTCCAGGACCTGTAACAAGATCAGCTTTTTCACACACGCCTTCCATGCCGTAAGCAAAGAGTGCGATTGCTTGCGCTCCCCCAACGGCATAAACCTCGGTGATTCCAAGTAGCGCGCAGGTTGCAAGAATCGTCGGGTGTGGCAAGCCACCAAAATCCTTTTGTGGTGGTGATGCGACGGCGATTGATTGGACCTTTGCGATCTGTGCAGGAATGACATTCATCATCACACTGCTTGGGTAAACGGCGCGACCGCCTGGAACATAAAGACCAACTCGATCTACGGGAATCCATTTTTCGGTAACCGTTCCACCATCTACGACAGTAGTTGTTTTGCTAGTTCGAAGTTGGTCCTTATGAACTTTGGTAATACGCGAAATTGAAAGTTCTAGAGCGGTTCTAATCACGGGATCTAATTGAGAAAGGGCTGCATCGAGTGCGCTCTGGGGAACCCGAATACTGGGTGGGGTCACGCCATCAAACTCTTGAGCCAGAGCGATGAGATCTTCCTGGGTTCCATTCTTTACTCGCGCCACAATGGGCTCGATAAGTGCCATCGCCTCAGCCACATTGAGCGTTGCTCGAGGAAGTTCAGCGTTGTATTGAGCTTTAGACAAGGATCGTCCGCGCAGGTCTACGGTACGAATCATTGGGTAATTGTAACGGCAAGGAGGCAACCCCCGCCCTTTAATTTATACCAGGCAGTTAGGTCCCAAAATTGATTTCAAATCAGCGCTCAAACTTGGTGAAGATGTAATCAATGCATCGACCTTCATAACGGTGCTGCTTCCATTATCGAGAAGCTGCAGATGAACTTCGCGCTTTCCGGGATGTGAGCGCAAGATCTCCTTAATGCGATCTACAACGGGTGGTGTGCATTGCTGAATTGGCAGTGTGATGACTAGTGGTCCCGTTGGTCCTGCGCTGATGTCTGGCATAGTCATTTCTAGTGCGGTAAATCTCAGGGCATCTTCGCGACGATCTACGCGACCACGAATCGTCACAATTCGATCCTCGGTTAAAGACATCGAGTATTGGTTGTAAGTATTTGCAAAGAATAGAACTTCAAGTGCACCTTCAAGATCTTCAACTGTTACAACCGCCCATGATGCTCCTTGTCGAGAAACCTTTCGAGTAACAGTTGTGATCAATCCACCAATAGTGACAATTGATTCATGCTGAGCACCATCATCAACAAGCTCGCTGATCGACATGTCGGTGTTTGCTCGCAAAACATGCTCCACACCAAGTAATGGGTGATCAGAAACGTAAAGGCCTAACATCTCACGTTCATAAGAGAGCAACATAGCTTTATCCCATTCGCCAGTTGGAACTTCGATATCTAATCCAGAAACTGCCGTAACCGCTTCTCCACCAAAGAGATCAAATTGACCAATAGCCTCTGCACGCTTTGATTCGATTACTGAATCAATCGCTTCGAGGTGAACTGCCATCAGACCCTTCCGAGTCGAACCAAGAGAGCCAAAAGCTCCTGCCTTAATGAGCGATTCAATTGTCTTCTTATTGCACACCTGTGCATCGACCTTTGCCAGGAAATCACCAAATGAGGTGAAACGTCCCTTAGAGTCCCGAGCGCTTTTAATCGATGCGACTACACCTTCTCCCACATTTCTAATTGCCGCTAATCCGAAACGAATGTCGACTCCACGGGGTGTGTATTCGGCATCAGATTCATTGACATCGGGAGGCAATACCTTGATTCCCATTCGGCGGCACTCAGATAGGTAGAGCGCAGATTTATCCTTGTCATCGCGAACAGAGGTTAAAAGTGCAGCCATGTATTCAGTGGGGTAATTCGCCTTTAAATATGCGGTCCAGTAAGAAACAACACCATAGCCGGCAGAATGTGCACGGTTAAATGCGTAATCAGAAAATGGAATTAGAACTTCCCACAAGCGTTTTATTGCAGCGGTAGAGAAACCATTTTGCTTCATGCCAGCTTCGAAGGGCACATACTCTTTATCCAGAATGTCCTTGTTCTTCTTACCCATGGCTTTACGCAAAAGATCTGCGCGTCCGAGTGTAAAACCCGCAACCTTTTGCGCTATCGCCATAACCTGCTCTTGATAAACAATTAACCCATAGGTATCGCCCAAGATCTCATTAAGCGGTTCCGATAATTCGGGGTGGATCGGTTCAACTGGCTTGCGACCATTTTTACGATCTGCGTAGTTGTTGTGCGCATTTTCGCCCATTGGACCTGGACGGTACAACGCGATAACCGCTGAAATGTCCTCAAATGAATCGGGGGACATACTTCGTAGTAAAGCCCGCATTGGTCCACCATCGAGTTGGAATACACCCAAAGTGTCTCCACGGCTTAAAAGTTCATAGGTCTTGGGATCATCCAAGGTTAAATCCTCTAGGACTACATCTATACCTTGGTTTGCTTTGATGTTGCGTAGGCAATCGTCAAGGACAGAGAGATTTCGCAATCCTAAAAAATCCATCTTGAGCAATCCAGTTGCTTCACAAGCACCCATATCAAACTGGGTAATAATCGCTCCATCTGCTTCACGACGGTGAATTGGAATAACATCCAACAATGGTTCACGTGAAAGAATCACACCTGCTGCGTGAACACTCCATTGACGTTTTAAACCTTCAAGACCACGAGCAGTATCTACAACACGCTTTGAATCTGGATCTGAGTTGTATAAGGATCGGAACTCACCTGCTTCGCCGTAACGATCATCCTTTGAATCAAAGACTCCGCTGAGCGAAATATCCTTACCCATGACCGATGGTGGAAGCGCCTTAGTTAACTTCTCCCCGACCACATATGGATAACCTAGAACTCGGGTTGAATCCTTAATCGCTTGCTTAGATTTAATGGTTCCATAGGTAATAATCTGCGCAACACGATCTTCTCCATATTTATCAGTGGCGTATCGGATCATTTCGCTACGGCGACGCTCATCAAAGTCCAAGTCGATATCAGGCATAGAGATACGCTCAGGATTAAGGAATCGCTCAAACAAGAGACCATGTTCAAGTGGATCTAACCCGGTAATTCCAAGAGCGTATGCAACCAATGAACCAGCTGCAGAGCCTCGACCTGGACCGACGCGAATACCAACCTTCTTTGCATGAGCTACAAGGTCTGCAACAACAAGAAAGTAACCAGGAAAACCCATCTTTTCCATGACGCCAAGCTCGTACTTCAGGCGATCTTCATGAGCAGGTGTAATCCGCGAACCTAACCGTTCTCTGAGGCCACGTTCAGCCTCTTTCTTTAACCAAGAGTCTTCAGTTTCACCCGCTGGTACCTCAAAATGCGGCAGTAAATTTTCACCTTCGCGCAAGGTGATACTGCATCGTTCGGCGATTAGCAATGTGTTATCGCAACTTTCAGGGTTCTCCTTAAATAATTCGCGCATTTGGGCTGCAGTCTTTACATAAAAGGAGTCGTTATCAAATTTAAATCTCTTAGGGTCTGCCAAGGTCGAACCGGATTGAACGCACAACAAAGCTTCATGTGCACCGGCATCTTCTTGACGTGTGTAGTGCAGATCGTTGGTAGCAAGTAGTGGGAGACCTAACTCTTTACCTAGCTTCATTAAATCTGCTTTAACACGAGCCTCAATTTCGATTCCGTGATCCATGACCTCGAGGAAAAAGTTCTCTTTTCCAAAAATGTCGCGATACTCACTAGCTGCCTTTATTGCTTCCTTGTATGCACCCATGCGAAGTCTTGTTTGAATTTCACCGCCCGGACATCCAGTCGTTGCGATCAATCCCTTTGCGTATTTAGCAAGAAGCTCGCGATCCATTCGTGGCTTATAGTAATAACCTTCAAGTGAAGCAAGTGAGGACAACCTAAAAAGATTTCCTAAGCCTTCATTGTTCTCCGCCAAGATTGTCATGTGGGTATATGCACCACCACCTGAAACATCATCCTCGCCACCTTCTGCCCACTGAACACGCTTTTTATCGAAACGCGATTCAGGTGCAACGTAGGCTTCAATCCCAATGATTGGCTTTACATCAGCCTTTTTTGCCGCCTTATAAAACTCAAATGCACCGAAAACATTTCCGTGGTCGGTCATTGCAATGGCGGGCATGCCTTGTGCTTTGACCTCAGCGATTAAATCGTTAACTCGAGCGGCGCCATCGAGCATTGAATACTCGGTGTGTACGTGAAGGTGGACGAAATTGTCTTTAGACATGATTGGCGAGATTAGTGGTTACGGAAGAACGGCGTCGGAAAGCAACGCCAGGGAGCGTGTGAGATCGGCTGGATATGGGGCGTGGAAGTTGAGAGCCTCCCCCGTAACTGGGTGGGCGAAGCCAAGCTCTGCAGCATGAAGCCAGGGCCTGGACATCTGCAAACTTTTAGCTAAGACTGGATCTGCGCCATATGTTGTGTCACCAACGAGTGGATGGTGCAGCGCTGAAAAGTGAACACGAATTTGATGGGTGCGACCGGTTTCAAGTTCGACCTTGACCATTGATACGCCACGATAAAACTCGATCACCTCGTAATGGGTAATTGATTCCTTACCGGTTGCCATCACAGCAAATCGGTGATCCTCTTTTGGGTGACGATCAATGGGTGCATCAATTGTTCCCGTAGCAGGATCCATGTGACCCTGAACCATTGCATGATAAATCTTGTCAACGGTTCGATTTCTAAATGCATCCTTGAGAACATGAAAGGCTTTATCGCTCTTAGCAATAACCATTAATCCGCTGGTACCAACATCTAAACGATGAACTATTCCTTGACGCTCTGCCGGACCAGATGTTGAAATGGAGTAACCGGCGGCCATCAAAGCACCAACAACAGTTGGACCTGACCATCCTGGACTTGGATGGGCTGCACAACCAATGGGTTTATCAATAACAACCATGTCTTGATCATCAAAAACAATGTTTAAACCTTCAAGAGGTGTTAGTGGAATTGGATCCGTGTTTACAGGTGCTGGCATCAGCACATCAATGATTTGTCCTGCGGTAACGCGATCTGATTTCGGCATCGCCTTACCACCGGTTGTAATGTCGCCATCTTCAAGCAGTTTGACAACTGCAGTTCTTGATAATCCCAGTACACGTGTCAGTGCGCTATCAATTCGCTCCCCCGCGACTCCTTCTGGTACCGACAAGGTGCGCAATTCACGGTTACTCATGGTTGTGAGCCTACCTTTGTTATCGGAGGGATGTTTCTGGCGCTTAAGACCATAGCAATCACCGCTGCGGTAACAATTGCGGTGTCGGCGATGTTAAATACCGGCCAATTAGGAAGCTGCATCCAGTCAATGACATGGCCACGTAATACACCTGGTTCGCGAAATATCCGATCCACCATGTTTCCGAGAATGCCACCGAGAACCAATCCCAATACAACAGCCCATCCGCGGGATGTGATTTGAGGTGAGTAATACAAGATTGTGCTCATGACAATTAACCCGAAGATAGACAAGAAAATAGTTGCACCGGCAGCGAATGAAAAAGCGGCTCCAGAGTTACGGACAAAGGTTAATTGGAAAAACTCACCAAATACTTTGATGTTGGATTTATAGGAAAGGTTATTAACCGCCCAGATTTTTGTTGCTAAATCTAGAATCCAAACCGCCCAGGCAACACTAAAAAGTGTGCGCCATCTGCGCACCTTTAGCGCCGTTCTTCCTTCTGCTTGCACAGCATGCAGAGAGTTGCGCGAGGGAAAACTTGTAATCGAGCCTTACCAATTGGAGAACCGCACTCTTCGCAGTTTCCATAACTCTTGTTATCGATTCGCTCAAGAGCGCGTTCAGTTTGTAGAACCATGTCACGTGCGTTAATTACTAATGACATCTCATGTTCACGTTCAAATGTCTTTGTTCCAGCATCTGCCTGATCATCGCCGGCACCTTCACCAGACTCTTGAATCAAGGCATCCATCTCTTGTTCCACAATGGCGAGCTCTTTACGAAGACGATCGAGCTCTTTAGAAATTTCAGCGCGGATCGCCTTAATCTCAGCGGCAGTCCATGGTGACTCATTCTCGCTTACGACAACTGGGGTAGGCGCAACCTTGATTGGCTTCAGTGGCGCAACCTTCTTTCCACTCTTGACTGGACGTGGTGGAGGTGGCATTACTAAACGACGCTCTTCGATCACCGGTGCTACAACTGGTGCTGTAATTGTTGATACAGAAACTGTTTGAGATTTCTCATCTACAGTAAGAGTTGTCTTTGATGGAAATGGTTTTCCTGGAGCTTTCTTTACTGGAATGCTTTTAACCGCAGTTTTCTTGGCAGCTGCTGCCTTCTTTGCTGCACCCTTTTTAACGGGGGCTTTCTTAGCGGGAGCCTTCTTTGCAGCCTTTTTGGCAACCTTCTTTACCGGGGTCACCTTTTTGATCGCCTTCTTTGCAGCCTTTTTGACAGCCGACTTCTTGGCCGCTTTTTTTACCTTCTTAACCGCGGCTTTCTTGACTGGCTTCTTAGGCATGTCGCGAACCTTATGCCTTGACGGCTACCGCTACCAACTTCGCCACGGTCAATTTTGAAGGATTCAATCAACTACACTGAGAACCTCGCGTACAGGGCGTTGACGGGGCTATCACCTCACGAGCCAGCAGGAAGAAATGGGTTCACGCCCATGTAGAACCGGCACGGGAGATTTCAAGTGGCACACCAAGGTGTGCAAGGCGGGTGGTACCGCGAAAGCTGTGAATGCAGCGATCGTCCCTCCAGAGAATTTTGTCTGGAGGATTTTTTTATGTCATTTCGCGCCATCCCCGCAGCTGTTGATCTACCTGCAGTCGAACATGCAATTTTAAAGTTCTGGCGCGACAATTCAATCTTTGAAAAAACAGTTGCAGCTCGCGAAGGTGCTGCTGCTTGGACATTTTATGAAGGTCCACCAACTGCAAATGGAATGCCTGGCACACACCACATTGAAGCTCGCGTATTTAAGGATTTGTTTCCGCGTTTTCATACAATGAAAGGTAAGCAGGTAACTCGTAAAGCAGGTTGGGATTGTCACGGTTTGCCAGTGGAGATCGCAGTAGAAAAAGAGTTAGGTTTTTCTGGTAAAGGCGATATTGAAAAGTTTGGAATCGCTCCATTTAATGACAAGTGTCGCGAATCTGTTCAACGTCACGTAAATGCATTTACAGATATGACAGATCGCATGGGCTTCTGGGTTGATTTTGATGAAGCGTATTGGACGATGTCTCCAGAGTATGTTGAATCAGTCTGGTGGTCCCTGAAAGAGATATGGAAAAAGGGATTACTGGTGCAGGATCATCGCGTTGCTCCTTACTGTCCGCGCTGTGGCACAGGTTTATCAGATCACGAACTAGCGCAAGGTTATGAAACCGTCACCGATCCATCAGTATTTGTTCGTTTTCCCGTGACATCAGGTGAACTTGAGGCGTTGAATGCATCTTTATTGGTGTGGACCACTACCCCGTGGACATTAGTTTCAAACACGGCAGTAGCTGTACATCCAGAGGTTGAGTACGTTGCCATCGAAGTTACAGATGAAGAAAGCACTGAAGTCTTAGTTGTTGCACAGAATTTGATGGAGACTGTTAAAGGCGAGAAGAAGATTCTAAAGACAATGCTGGGCAAGGAGCTCGAGCGAGTTACATACAAGCGCCCATTTGATTACATTGAAATTCCAGCTGCTCACTATGTAGTTCTTGCTACCTATGTAACAACTGAGGATGGAACTGGACTAGTTCACCAAGCACCTGCCTTTGGTGCCGATGACTTAGCGGTATGTCGTAGCTATGGATTGCCGGTCGTAAATCCCATTGCACCCGATGGACATTTCTTAGCAGGTGTTCCTGTTGTTGGCGGAGTCTTTTTCAAAGAGGCCGATAAGCCTTTGGTGAAAGAGCTCAAGGCAGGTGGTGCGTTATATAGGCACCAGCAATACGAGCACACTTATCCGCATTGTTGGCGCTGTCATACAGCGTTGATGTATTACGCACAACCATCCTGGTACATCCGTACAACATCGATTAAGGATGCACTGCTACGCGAAAATGCCGCAACAGATTGGCATCCAGAGACAATTAAAGAGGGTCGTTACGGAGATTGGCTTAATAACAATATTGATTGGGCTCTTTCACGTAACCGATATTGGGGTACACCACTTCCGATCTGGCGTTGCGAGAACAAACACGAGATCTGCGTTGATTCATTGAAGGAGCTTGGCTTACTTGCTGGTCAAGAACTTTCTAATCTGGATCCGCACCGACCATTTGTTGATGACATTACCTTTGCCTGTGCTGAGTGTTCACTTACAATGACACGAGTTCCAGAGGTAATCGATTGCTGGTACGACTCTGGTGCGATGCCATTTGCTCAATGGGGATACCCGCACAAAGAAGGTTCAGTAGAAAAGTTCAAAGCCTCGTACCCAGCCGACTTTATTTGTGAAGCGATTGATCAAACACGTGGTTGGTTCTACACCTTGATGACTATTGGAACCTTGGTCTTTGATCAATCCTCTTATAAAACAGTGCTGTGCCTTGGTCATATCCTTGATAAGGATGGTCGCAAGATGAGTAAGCACCTTGGCAATGTTCTCGAACCAATGGCTTTGATGGATCAACATGGGGCGGATGCGGTTCGTTGGTACATGTTGGCAGCTGGTTCTCCGTGGGCTGCCCGCCGAGTAGGTCATGACAGCATCAACGAAGTTGTCCGCAAAACTTTGTTGACCTACTGGAACACCGTTTCATTCCACGCTTTATACGCCAAAGCCTCTAACTTTGACCTTACTCAGACCCCAGCGCTTTCGGATCGTCCATTGATGGACCGTTGGATCATCTCGGAGTTGAACAGTGTGGTGCAAGAGGTTGATACAGCGCTGGAGGATTTTGATTCTCAAATTGCAGGCCGCGCTCTAGCACGATTTATTGATGATTTATCTAACTGGTATGTACGTCGTTCTCGTCGACGTTTCTGGGATGGAGATGTCGCAGCACTAGGAACTTTGCATGAGTGCTTGGTAACGTTGACACAACTACTTGCTCCCTTAGTTCCATTTATTACCGAACAAGTTTGGCAAGAGTTAGTAATTCCGGCAGATTCACAGCAACCTGCATCGGTTCACCTTTCTGATTGGCCAGTAGTCAACATAGGTGCAATCGATACTGAACTTGCATCACAAGTTGCGTTAACTCGACGAATCGTTGAATTAGGGCGCGCAACACGTGCAGAATCTGGAATTAAAATCCGCCAGCCTTTGGGTCGCGCACTGATCGCAGCTAGCGGATGGGCAACTCTTCCCGAAGCGATGCGTGAGCAAATCGCCGATGAACTCAATGTTCAAACGCTGCAGGACATTGCAACGGCAGATGGAGATCTTGTCGACATCAGCGTTAAAGCTAACTTCAAATCATTGGGTGCCAAGTTTGGTGGTGCAGTTCAGGAGATTGCAAAGGTAATTGCCGCAACCGATGCGACCACCTTAGTAAAGACAATTCGCTCAACTGGTGTCACCACCGTTGGCACATGGGAGATTGAACTTGATGACCTAGTCATTACAGAGGTTCCAAAGAGCGGCTGGAGCGTTTCATCCCATGATGGTGAAAGCGTTGCGCTGGATCTTGAGCTAACTCCCGCCCTTATTGCTGCTGGAAATGTGCGTGAAGTAATCCGATTTATTCAAGAGCGTCGCAAGAGCGATGGCTTAGATATCTCAGATCGCATCAACGTTACATGGAATGCAACTGATGAGATGGCTGCGGCAATAGAAACTGATCTTGCTCACATCGCAGATGAAGTTTTAGCACTTTCAATCACACGTGATGCTGGATTAGCGGTTAAAGATACTGAGATTGGTGTAGAGGTGGTACTTGTTAAGCAGTAATTACAGACCGCGCACCAGACCCATCAACAGTTGTGTTCCGAAAAAGAGCACAATAAAACTCATATCAAGACTTACCGCCCCTAAACGAAGTGGAGGAACAAAGCGACCCACAAACTTCATCGGTGGATCGGTGATTGTGTAGATCGCTTCTACAAAGTAGAGAAGGATTCCTTTGGGACGCCAAGTACGAGAAAACATTTGCACATAATCAAAGATTAATCTTCCCAGAAGGGCGAGCAGAAAGATTTGAAGAATACTGGCTAGCAATGAGCCGACGCTCAACATGATCAGCTCTGGTTGAAGAAACTTGCTTGAGCAGCTGCTGATTTATCTTCAGAGCTAACTGAAACATTCGCTGGTGACAAAAGGAATACCTTCTTTGTCACGCGCTCAATTGTTCCGTGCAAACCAAAAGCAAGTCCGCTTGCAAAATCAACTAGACGCTTGTGCTCTGACTCGTCCATTTCAGTCAGATTGATGATCACTGGATTTCCTTGACGGAAATGCTCACCGATCGTACGAGCCTCGTTATAAAAGCGTGGATGCAAAGTAATGATGCGATCCATTGTTGGAAGATCAAGCTGTGGTGCAACCTCTACAACTGATGAGTGGCGCAATGAACCAACTGAACGAGGCTCGCGAGTTTTAACACGAACATCACCTGTTGGGGCGATTGCTGGAGTACTTGCAGTTGTTGTTTGTGGAGTATCAAATTCAGGATCATCCATCAAACCAAGGTAATTAGCGACACGGCGCATTGCATTAGGCATGGTTAAAGGTTACCTGTGGGGTGAGCGGGAACCGAGGATTGATGAGCCCACGCGGACATGTGTCGCACCATGGGAGATCGCAGTTTCATAATCCCCACTCATGCCCGCCGACAGGTATTTCGCATTTGGGAAGCGGTCCATAAACTCATTACGGATCACTGCTAATTGTGCGTATGCCTGATGTGGATCCATCCCTACTGGAGGAACTGACATCAACCCCGCCAAGGTGTGGGTGGCGGAAGTTGAGACTTTTTCAGCCAATTGATACAGCTGATCAACCCCTGCTCCCCCGCGATGGTGGGCTCCATCCAATGAAACCTGCAAAAAGATCGACAACGGATGTGGGGCAAGTTTTTCAACCAGCTCGAAATGACGCGGCTCATCGAGAGAATGGATGACTGATGCCCATGAGGTAATTGATTTCAACTTATTGCTTTGAATCTGACCCTGAAAATGCCAGTTTCCAGCAACCAATTGAGATTTTTCAGCACCTTCTGCATCACGGTTTTCGCCAAAATCGGTGACACCTAGTTGCTGCAGTATCTGAACATCACTTACTGGAAAGGTTTTAGTAACGGCAATTAAGGTAACGGGATGGGAAGCAACGGCAGCAATCTTTGATTTAACTAATTCGAGATTAGCAGAGATTTCATCAAGGCGGCTCATAGGGATACGACTCCTGCAAACCTACCCGTTGGATTTTGACGGCGGTGTGAAAAGTACATTTCATCCTCATAGGTGCAACTTGATGCAGCCTCATAGGACACACCCACTGACATCAAATCTGCAATCAACGCCTTGGGAAGATCCAGCCCAGGTGTTCCTTTGCGGGTTGTTGCAAAGGCACGTGGATGCTCTTGCACAACATCCTGCTGCATCTGCAATGGAACTTCATAACAAACCCCACAAATTGATGGTCCCAATATTGCGTGAATGTCAGTGGCACCCAAGGAGCCCATCATGTGAATTGCTTTCAGTGCGATACGGTTAACCAATCCAGCTCTACCAACATGAATTGCTCCTACCGCAGCTTTTGATACAAGGAGCAAAGGTATGCAATCGGCAACCATCACAGCTAATGAGACCGCAGGTTTTGTTGTGATCAATCCATCGCAGGTTGGCACTTCTGAAGTAACGGAATCCACAATCACGATCTCATCGCCATGAACCTGATTCATGAACTGTGCCGAGCCAATCTGTGCGCGATTGGCAGCAACCACCGCAGGATCATCGCCAACATGAAGGGCAAGGTTTAAAGATTCATAGACGCCAAGGCTTGAGCCTCCGCGCCGATCGGTGAAAAAGTGAGGCAAAGCCTTACTTCATGAAGTCAGGAACGTCGATCTCATCCTCAGCTACTAACTCTTCAAAGGTCACGCGACGTTTTGGAGTTTCGCTGCCAAGATCGAGAGCAACTGAGATTGGATCATTTGCTGCGATTGGATCAGCAACCCCACCAAGAGTTGCCGCATTGATTACTGGTGTTGCAACCTTCTTTGGCTCTCCACCTTCAAAGCCAGCAGCAACAACTGTAATACGCACCTCATCTCCGAGTGCATCATCAATAGTCGTTCCAAAGATGAACTTAGCGTTAGGGTGAACCGCAGATTGAACAAGTTCACACGCCTCGTTAACCTCAAAGAGACCTAGATCGGATCCACCTGAAACTGAGAGAAGAACTCCCATAGCTCCATCAATTGAAGCTTCAAGAAGTGGACTTGAAATCGCTAGTTCAGCTGCGCGTAGTGCGCGATTTTCTCCGCGAGCAGAACCGATGCCCATCAATGCAGAACCCGCACCTGACATAACTGCTTTAACATCTGCAAAGTCAAGATTGATTAATCCTGGCTGTGTGATGATCTCTGTAATTCCCTGAACACCTGAAAGCAAAACTTGATCTGCGCTTTTGAAGGCATCTGCCAAAGTAATTGTGCGATCAGAGATTGCAAGTAGACGATCATTTGGAATAACGATCAAAGTATCGACCTCGGCCCGTAACGCTTCAATACCAGCATCTGCCTGTGTTGAACGAAGCTTGGCCTCAAATGAGAATGGACGAGTTACTACACCGATAGTCAATGCACCAATATCTTTTGCAATCTTTGCAACAATTGGAGCTGCACCAGTTCCGGTTCCGCCGCCTTCGCCTGCGGTTACAAAAACCATATCTGCCCCACGAAGAATTTCTTCAATATCATCTGCGTGATCAAGTGCTGCTTCGCGACCCTTATCTGGATCCATTCCTGCGCCAAGTCCACGTGTAGTCTTGCGACCAATATCTAATTTCACATCTGCATCACTCATTAATAAATGTTGTGCATCTGTGTTAATCGCAATGAACTCGACGCCTTTTAATCCGACATCGATCATTCGATTAATTGCGTTAACTCCACCGCCACCAATGCCGACGACTTTGATGACCGCTAAATAATTTTGTGGTGAAGCCACTTTTAATCCTCCTTATGAACTATAAACCTCAACTTGAGACTTACAATTCACTACGTTTCTATAGGGCGAACCTAAAGCGCATAAGGGTGATTATCAAACACCGACGCGATTTGTTTAACGTGTCGCAATTTCCTATTTACTTAACGATTGGTGCATGTGGTGCAGACACATCAACTCTTTTTATATTTGCATTTTCCGGCAGTGCAATCAATGCCTTATAAACCTTTAATTTCAACTCATTTTCAGAGTTAGTACCCCAGCGAAGTTCAATCTTTTTGCCATTATTTTCCAAGATCAAAACAAGTGCTCCGGTACTTCGAACCTTTACAACCTTCAAGGTTGAGTTGAGCTCTTGTGGCAGCTGGGAAAGGAAGGTGACCGCCTTGCTTGCAGCCTCAATGGTGGCTGCTTGAATCTCGATTAATCCAGATGGTCGCTCACCTTGTGGCACAAAGCTGGCACCGGTTGAATCAATCACCTGATTCTGAAAGGTTGCAATGGGAGTTCTCGGAGTAAGTTCAACAACAACCTTTCCATTAATCCAGTTGCGAGAAATATCTACCGATTCAACCCAGTCAAGTTCTTCTAATTTAGTTGCTACCGCTCGAGGTTCCACACGAGCTAATTTCTGTCCCATTGTGATTCCCGTGTTAATGGGCTTGGCACTTCCAATAACTTCAACTGACGAAACGGTAAAAAGGGTTGAGTACCCAAGTATGTAGGTAGCACCTGCAAGGGTGACAATTGCAACTATTGCGATCAGCCTTTTGTTCATTTAACCAAAGCGCCTAGCTAGACCATCAACGATGATCGGAGCTAATGAGCTGACATCACCTGCTCCCAAGGTCATGATGACATCTCCAGGTTGAGCATCCGCAATTACCGAATCTGTTACTTCGACAAAGTTTGGAATGTACTCACCATTACTCATCATCGATGTAATCATCTTTGATGTAACCCCATCTATAGGCTTTTCACTTGCCGCATAAACTTCAAGTAGGATAGCCCTGTCAACGGTACCCAGCTCCTTTGCAAACTGCGATGCAAAGGCTTTTGTACGTGAGTATCGATGGGGTTGGAAAATTACTATTAAACGTCCATCAGCTGCATAGCGACGAGCCGCTTCTAGCGTTACATGAATCTCGGTTGGGTGATGCCCATAATCATCTACAACTCGAACTCCATGAACAGTTCCCTTGAGTTCAAATCGTCGACCTGTTCCTCTAAAGGTCGCTAGACCTGTCAGCAATTCAGCTACAGGAAAGCCTAATTTCAAGCCTGTTGCAAGGACTCCAGCTGCGTTCAACAGATTATGGTGGCCAGGTACCTGTAATTCGATGTGGCCTACGCTTCGACCCTTCCAAATTGCGCGAGCTCGTGAACCCATAGTCAAGAGTTCTATCTGATCGATATGTAAATCAGCAGACTCATTGATTCCATAAGAAATTAACTCGATTGATTGCACACTCTTTGACAGTGCAACAGCGCCTACATCATCGGCACAGTATGTTAAAAAGCCACCTGGTTTAATTGTTGCTGCAAAATCTCTAAAGGCTTGGGCAACCGATTCAGGTGTTTCAAAAAAATCTACGTGGTCATGCTCAACATTTGTGACTATGGCGCCAAATGGGTGGTACTCAATGAAAGAACCATCTGATTCATCAGCCTCTGCCACAAAGATCTCGCCAGTGCCTCTGTGTGCATTAGAACCTGAAGCGGTAATCGTTCCACCTATTGCAAAGGATGGATCGGCGCCACATGCTTGCAGGGCAACTGCGAGCATTGAAGAGGTTGTTGTCTTTCCATGAGTTCCAGCTACAGCCACACTCTTTGATTCTGACATCAAGATAGCAAGTGCGGCGGCGCGCGTAAGAATCGGAATATTTAACTGTTGAGCCCTAACTAGTTCAGGGTTACCTGGCGAAATTGCATTTGAGTACACGACAAGATCGGAGCCCTCAACATTTGCTGCCGTGTGTGTTGTTGAAACCGTTGCACCTAATGCAGAAAGTGCAGTTACGACTGATGAATCCTTAGCGTCAGAACCGCTTACAGTAATTCCGTGAGATAAGGCGATACGTGCAAGCCCACTCATTCCCGCTCCACCAATACCTATGAAGTGAATACGTTTTCCAACTAATGCCGACAGTTGTGGCCTCATGAGATCATCGCAAACTCTGCAAGTGCCACAATCTTTTCTGCGGCGTGAAGATCTTGCGGATCTCCGGCTATTGGGGCATGTGATGCTTTTTCTAGCAGTGAGGTTATGTGAGTTGCGATGTACTGTGCGGTGAACTCTTTTTGGCTGATCACCTGCGCGCGATCGGCTGCTACCAGGGATGCAGCGTTGACAAACTGCTCTCCATTTCCGATTGGTAGCGGCACAAAAAGAGCGTATCGGCCCAGCGCTCGAAACTCGCTACAGGTCACTGCGCCGCTTCTGGCAATGATTAAATCTGCAGCTAAATAGGCATCTGCCATGGCATCGATATATGCAACTGGCTTATATCCCCCCGTGGCATTGGGCAAGGCGTTGAGTTTTCCTACTGAATGGAGAACAGAAATACCCTTTTCATTAAAGGTGGAAACGCTGTCGACAATCACTGAATTGATCGCAACTGAGCCCTGAGACCCACCCATGATGACAACCAATGGTGCAACTGTTGAAAAACCTAAACGTGATTTTGCGGCTATACGAGCCTTGCTCCAGTCAGCTGTTGAATCGATGCAACCTTGAGCAACATCAGATCT
>JAGWVL010000052.1 GCA_018970885.1 Actinomycetales bacterium | reverse complement strand
CCAGTCTTTCCAGCTGCAGGACGACCCAATGCAAGTGCTGCTGCACCAGTACCACCAGTAATTGTTCCCTTTAGCGCATACGTTAAATCAGCCATGACCTCTTTACTAAATGCTTCTTGGGTTTGTGGTGTTGCCTCGTACAAAACACCCTTGTTAGAGCCCATTACCTGACTGACTAAGAATGGCTTTGATTTAATTCCTTGTGCGGCAAAGGTCGCGTAGGCGTTTGCAACATCGATGACGTGTGGGCTAGATGTTCCTAGAACAATTGATGGTGTTGGCATCATCGCAACACTTTCTGGAATACCGGCACGGCGGGCAACATCTACAACTTTGTCTGGACCAACCTTGATTCCTAGCGGGACAAAGACTGTGTTAACAGAGTGCTTGGTTGCAAAGTTTAAACTGATTTGGCCCCAACCCTCGTTTCCATAATTTGAAACCTCGTATGGCTTTCCAAGATCATCAAATATTTGTGGGGAATCACCATTCCACATCGATGTCAGTGGGATTCCTTGTTCAAGAGCTGCAACCAATGCAAAAGGTTTGAAGGTCGAACCCGCTTGAGTGATGGATTGGGTTGCATCATTTAATTGGCGTTCTAGGTAGTCGCGACCACCGTACAGTGCAAGTATTTCGCCGGTTCCGGGGCGGATTGCAACTAAGCCAATGCGTAGATCTTTTGGTGCATTTGCTGGATAGAACCTGTTAACCGCATCGACTGCAGATTGTTGTGCCTTTTGATCCAAGGTTGTTTTGATAACAAGACCGCCAACAAGTAATTGGTCCTGACTAAAGCCAAGTTTTGCTAACTCTTTTTGTACCGCTTCAATGATGTGACCCTTTGGGCCACTGAGCTGTCCAGAGGTCGAACGTGGTGCAACTGTTGGAAGTTTCATCTTGGAGGCTGCTTCTTTATCTAGCCAGCCAGCTTCAATCATATTGTTCTTTACATACTCAAAACGGTTGGCTAAACGCTCCGCATTTCCCTCTTTATACACTGGGTCGTACAAACCAGGCGAGCGCAAAATTGACGCGATAACCGCAGCTTGTGAGTTGGTTAATTGATCTACATTGCGGTTGAAGTACTGCTGCGAAGCGGTCATAACCCCGTATGAGCCACGACCAAAGTAAATAGTGTTGAGGTAACTTTCAAAAATTTGATCTTTAGATAGTTGATTTTCTAACTTAATTGAAATGACAAGCTCTTTAATCTTTCGCTGAATCGTTCGGCTTGGTGTTAGAAAAGCGGTTTTAGCGTATTGCTGCGTAATTGTTGATCCGCCTTGCAATGAACCACCACGCAGATTATTTACAACAGCGCGCAAAATTCCAGTTACTGAAAATGCTTTGTTTGAATAAAAGTTGCGATCCTCGGCCGCTAATACTGCGTAGCGAACATTGAGAGGAATTTTGGCAAGCGGAACAATTTGGCGGTTTTGGGTTCCAACGCGACCAATCTCTTCACCGTTTGAATACTGAATGATTGTTGATTGGCTATTTACATAAGCGTTGGGATCTGGGATGTCCACAGTGAAATAGGCAAGTGCAAACAACACAGAGCCTGCAACAAATCCAAAGCCGCCCAGAAAAACTGCGGCTCTGATCAGTAATTTGCGGGCCATTTGGCAATGCTATCTCGTGGCGTAATCCTCATCCTCCAAGGTGCGTACCTTGCGCGGAGCTTTTCGTTCAACACCATCTCCCAAGATGTAGGAGGCGCAGAGGTGATTCCATGAACAATTGCGGCAGACCTCAACAATGTAGACGGTGAACTCTCCGAACTGTCGTTCCATCTCTACTAATTCATGGGGAGTCTTAATGCGACCTGAGTACTGTCCTAGTTGTTCACCAAAGGTGTAGCGAAGTTCAACCAGCTCTTCCTTTTTACATACTGGGCAGTTGCGATCAACCTTGTCACCATGCCACTTTGCAGCACGCATCAAATAAGGATCGGCATCGCAGGCATCAACCGTTCCTCGAAAGAGGCCTATCAAGGTAGCGCGCTTATCGAGTGAATAGTCGATGAATGATCGTTGCGATTTCATTAAGGAGAAGAATAATCCTAATTAGAGGGTTACGCTCTTTCTTATGAGTTTTGCTGGGTTGCTTCGACATCCACGGCTTTCACGGCTACTTGCGGTGCGATGGACAGGTCAGATGACCGATGGTGTCTTTCAAAGCGCCCTTGCATCCTTTGTTCTCTTTTCTCCAGAACGACAAGCAAATGCATTAAGCGCAGCTATTGGTTTTGCTGTTGTTTTGTTGCCGTACTCAATTGTTGGACCTTTTGTTGGAACAATTCTGGATCGGGTTTCACGGCAGCGGGCATTGTTTTATGCAAACTTAGCTCGCAGCATTAATCTATTTTTAGTTGCATTGTTTGTATTTAGCGGGACAACTGGCATTGCATTAACTGTTGTTGTGCTTGTTGCATTTGGAATTAATCGTTTAATTCTTGCTGCGTTATCCGCAGGTTTACCTTTGCTAATTGATTCCAAATCTTTGATCACCGCAAATGCGATTGCAGTTACTGGTGGATCGGTTTTAGTTGTGATTGGTGGTGGAATTGGTGTTGGTGTTCGCGCACTTGTAGATGGTGCCGCCTTCGCCGATCATGCTGATTCCTTACTTATTCTCCTGGCGGCAGGCGGGTATTTCACCGCTGCACTTCTATCTGGGCGATTGAGCAAATATGAGATCGGTCCACAAGAGCATGAGAAAGCTGCTGCATCCTTCAAGCAAGGCTTTACCGATATGCAGGAGGGAATTGATTTTCTACGTAAAAATATTGATACCGCCAGAGGAATTGTTGCAACCGCAATTCAACGTGGTGGTTTAACCGCTTTAACTTTGACCGCACTGTTGTTAGAGCGTAATACCTTTAATGATCCCTCACGTCCTGAGGATGGATTACAAGGTTTTGGAGTCGCACTCACAATTGCAGGTATTGGTGTTTTCTTAGGTGCATTCTTGGCACCGTACGGCGTTGCACGATTCGGGCGTCACCGTTGGATTAAATTCGCTATGTTTGCCAGCGCATTTTCACCAGTCTTTTTAGCGATTTGGCAGACCCAGATCGCTTTATCGGTTACCGCATTCTTGACCGCATTCTTTGGGCAAAATATCAAGGTTACAAATGATGCACTGGTGCAATCAAAAATCGATGATTACTACCGTGGTCGAGTTTTTGCCGTTTACGATGTTGTTGTAAATGGCGCGATTGTTAGTGGTGGTTTAATCGCTGCTTTATTGCTACCTACTTCAGGGGTCACTGCAAAGGTTCCACTCTTTGTAATGAGCGCTTATTTATTCGTTGCAGTTGTTGTTTTGCGCCCAAGTAAGTTCAAAGCCACTTATTAATTTAACTTTTTCGACTAGCCCACCATTCAAGAAGAGCTTTGGTAGCGGCTTCTTCTCCCATTGGACCTTGCTCAAGACGCAACTCCATTAAGAAATCCATCACTTCCCCAACTTCACGTGATGGTTTCAAATTTAACAATTGCATTACTTGAGCGCCATCTAGATCTGGACGGATCTTCGATAGTTCTTCCTGCTCCATTAATACCTCAATACGTTTTTCTAATGAGTCATAGGTTGCAGATAAGCGCGCAGCCTTTGCTTTATTGCGAGTAGTGCAATCGGCTCGGGTTAACACATGTAAATGTGCAATGAATTCACCAGCGTCACGTACATAACGACGGACCGCAGAATCGGTCCACTCACCCTCGCCGTATCCGTGGAAACGAAGGTGGAGCATTGTTAATAGCTCAACCGCATCGATGGTTTCGTTATCAAAACGCAGCGCTTGTAAACGTTTTTTGGCAAGGCGCGCACCAACA
>JAGWVL010000051.1 GCA_018970885.1 Actinomycetales bacterium | reverse complement strand
ATAACTGGCTCATGGATTTAACCCCTTAATTACTTGGTCATGTAGTACGCCATTGGTTGAAACACCGCTTCCACCAAATGGACCGAACTGACCTGCTGTATTTGAAAAACTTCCACCTGCTTCGCGAACAATGATGTCCAACGCCGCCATATCCCACAGCGCAAGTGATGGCTCGATCGCAACATCAACGGCACCTTCTGCCACCAACATGTGGGACCAAAAATCTCCGATACCGCGGGTTCTCCAGGCACCTGCAAGCATCTTTTGGAAAGGTTCTAAGCGATCTCCCCAACCAACAAAATCTGAGTATGAGATAGATGCATCAGCAAGTGTCGAAACCTTTGACACCGAAATTCGCTTCTCGTTAACTATTCCACCAGGTACGAATTCACCTTCTAATTCTGAATCTACAAAATCACTAACCCCGCTGTTGAAGCGAACCGTTGCACCGTGACCTTTGGCAGCAGCCCAACGGCGAGCAAGTGCTGGTGCAGATGCAATTCCAACTACAACCTCTTCATTTCCTGATGCATCGACTTGAACAAGTGCGATCAAGGTTGCCCAGGTTGGAACTCCGCGCATAAAGTTTTTTGTTCCATCAATTGGATCAATAACCCAGTAACGACCAGAACCTCCTTTATCGCTTCCAAACTCTTCGCCTACTAAACCATCTGATGTGCGATGTGTGGCAAGGGCTTCTCGAATTGCGGTTTCAACTGCACGATCTGCATCGGTGACAGGAGTGTTGTCCGGCTTGGTCGCAATAACTAAATCTTGAGCTTGGTAGCGATCTAAGGTAATTGCATCTGCAAGATCAGCTAATGCATGGGCAAGGGCGAGATCATCAAGAATCTGCGCTGAACCATTAGCCATGCTCATAATGGTGTGAGTCTATTCCACAGGAGTTACAGGTGCGTCCTTAACAGCAAGTAATGAGCGAAGGCTAGCCAAACGTGCTGTTCTGTGGGGATTTGGAACACCATCTGGTGCCGCCCATGCATCGAGTTTGCAGGAGCCTTCAGCGTGTGAGCAGTTGGATAAGCAGTTAGCAGCAACCTCAGATAGATCACTAAATGCATCAACTATTCGCTGATTATCAATGTGAGATAAACCGAAGGCGCGAATTCCTGGAGTATCAATGATCCAGCCATCACTATCAATTAATGGCAGTGCAATAGCGCTCGAAGAGGTGTGACGTCCACGCCCAGTTGCAAGGTTTACATCACCAGTTGCACGATTACTTTCAGGAATCAACGCGTTAATCAGGGTTGATTTTCCAACACCAGAGTGGCCAACCAGTACCGAAATTTTACCTGCTAGTACCTGGTGCAGTTTCTCTAGATCTTTATCACGTGATTGGCTTTTAATTGCGGTTTGAATTATTTCTACATCAAGATCGGCGTACTCAGCAAGAAATGATGGAACCTGGCTGATGTCTGTCTTTGTCACAACAATTTTAGGAACAATGCCTTCGGTAAATGCTGACACCAAAAAGCGATCAATTAATCCACGTCGAGGTTCTGGATTTGCAGCAGCTACAACAATTACTAATTGATCAATATTTGAAACGATGGTGCGTTCTACTTGTGCCGCATCATCGACGGTTCTGCTCAAAGAGTTGCGCCGTTCCTGAACCGCAACTATTCGAGCAAGAGTGCCTTCAGCTCCAGAAACATCACCAACAAGTGAAACATTGTCACCTGTTACAACTGATTTTGGACCTAGTTCGCGGGCTCGCATTGCAGTAACGATGGTTCCATTGTCTGTAATACAGGTCTGACGACCTCGATCTACCGTTGTTACTAGAGCTGAGATTGCATCGCTGTGTGATGGACGATCCTTGCTTCGCGGACGGGTGCTACGAGATGGGCGAATGCGCACATCTGATTCATCGTATTGGCGTGGACTCATACTAGAAGCGAGCTCCATAGCCCCGGAAAATCTGGAAGGGTTTTGCGAGTAGTTGCGATGTTTTCTACTTCTATTCCCTTAACAACTAACCCGAGAACTGCGCCAGCTGTTGCTAAGCGGTGATCTTCGTAGGTATGGAAAACACCTGCATGTAGAGGTGTCGGAGTGATGTGAAGCGCGGTTTCTTCTTCAACAACATTGCCACCAAGTGCGTTAATTTCGCGGGTTAATGCGGCAAGACGATCGGTTTCATGTAAACGAAGATGACCGATCCCACGCAAATGCGATGGAGAATCTGCAAGAGCGGCCAAAGCAGCGATAGATGGGGTCAATTCGCCAACATCATGCAGATCAATATCGATGCCATGAATTGTGCCGCTGCCCTTGAGAGTTAAACCAGCATCGCTCATCGAAACAGTTGCACCCATAGCTGTAAGTATTGAACGTAGTTGATCACCAGGCTGTGTTGTCACCTTGGGCCAATCTGAAATTGTGACACTTCCGCCACACACCATGGCTAATGAGAGAAATGGTGCAGCGTTTGATAAATCTGGTTCGATCACTAAATCTTGTCCCTGCAACACACCTGGCTTGACGCTCCAACTTTGATTATCTGTATCAACCTCAACTGTTGCTCCAAAGTCACGCAACATATCTACAGTCATTTCAATATGAGGCATTGATGGAAGAGCACCGCCTTGATGCTTTACAACGATTCCTTTTTCAAAACTTGGCGCAACTAATAACAGTGCGGATAAAAACTGACTTGATGCACTTGCATCGATGATTAGATTTCCACCAGGAATTGAACCGGTGCCATGTAACTTAAGCGGCAAGCTATAACGATTGTCGTGGTCAACTAAGACTCCAAGCTCGTCTAGCGCTTTAATTACAGGAGCTAGTGGTCTTTCATAAGAACGCGGATCCCCATCAAATGCGACCTCACCTGTTGCAAGGGCGGCAAGCGGTGGCAAGAAGCGCATAACAGTTCCGGCGTTGCCAACCTCAATCTTTACTCCGCCGCGAAGTGCAGCTGGTGTGACAATCCAATGTAGCTCTTTTAGACCATTGACGGTTACTGTCTTTTCCGCAATTCCAACGCCAAGTGCTTTTAGTCCAGCCATCATTAATTCGCTATCTCGCGAGACTAATGGGCGTCGTAATACAGATGGGCTCTTTGCTTGAGCTGCCAAAATAAGGGCTCGGTTGGTGACAGATTTTGATCCAGGAATGACAACGCTGATATCAACTGGTGTTGTGCCGCGGTAAATCGCGGGCCAGTGGGCGTTGTTTGTCATCGCCTAAGTCTAACCGCTGCAGGTACCTGCGATACCCTTGAATTATGTGTGGACGTTATGCGCAGACCGCGGATATGCGCGAGCTTATGGAGCAGTTCGCAGTTACCGGCACCTCTCCTGAAAGTTCACTACCACTGAATTGGAATATCGCACCAACCAATCCCATTTACATCATCAGAGCCAATGATCAATCTGGTAGCGATGTAGAAGCGAAAAAAGCGTTAGCGGTGGTTTCATGGGGTTTAATCGGTCCTTGGCTGACAGATTTCCAGGAGGCACGAAGCTCGCAATCACGTGCAATTAATGCACGCAGTGAATCAATTCATGAAAAGCCAACCTTTAGAAATGCATTTCGCACAACCCGCTGTTTGATTCCAGCAACTGGTTACTACGAATGGGCAACCGCACTTGGTAAGTACTCACCTAAGCAACCCTTCTATATTTCAGCGCGAGATGAGAAACAACTTCCGATCGCCGGAATTTGGAGCAGTTGGCAAGCGCCCAATGGAGAGGTTATTGAAACCGCATCAATCATTACCCAGGAAGCACAAGGCGAGCTCGCAACAATTCACAGTCGCATGCCGGTATTCATGCCACAGGATCGCTGGGATACCTGGCTCAATCCCCGCAATACCGATGTGAATGAGTTGAAATCCTTAATGGTGGTTGAGCATCCAGAATCAATTGTGAAAGCCCATCCCGTATCCAGTGCGGTCAATAGTGTGGCAAATAATGGAAAAGGTTTAATCGTCGAACAGCCTTTGGGAGAGCCAGAAACCCTCTTTTAGCGATAGTGTTTTAGGCGATGTCAACGGATCTAGTTAAAGAGAGCTCGGCGGATCGTGCCGTCCGCTTCGAGCGAGATGCCCTTGCCTTTACCGATCAGTTGTACGCTGCTGCATTGCGGTACACCAAGAATCCACATGATGCAAAGGAT
>JAGWVL010000019.1 GCA_018970885.1 Actinomycetales bacterium | reverse complement strand
TGCGACACTTTTGTTTTACATGACTGAAGAAGGGCAAGAAGGTCGTGACGCATATCAACAAAAGCGCAAGCCTGACTTCGGAAAATTCCCTAAGCGCCCATAATTTATGGATCAACAACTTCTCGAAACTCTGCGCGTAATTTCGCTGCCCACCAAAACTAATTTTCGTGGCATAAGTATTCGTGAAGTCGCTTTGTTTAAGGGTCCACATGGATGGGGAGAGTTTTCGCCATTTTTGGAGTACGGGGATGCAGAAGCTGCGCAATGGTTAGCAAGCGCAGTCGAGGCGGCAACAACCCCACCACCACAGCTATTTCGTACATCTGTGGCGGTCAATGGAACAATCCCTGCTCTTAATGACCCTGCACAATTAAAGAGAGTTGTTGATTCATTTCCGGGCGTTAAGAGCTTCAAGGTCAAAGTTGGGAATGACCCTGCCGAAGATTTAGCCCGAGTAAATACCATTCGTGAATTAAAACCTCAGGCAAAAATCAGAATTGATATAAATGGACTGTGGAGCGTACAACAAGCAGAAGAGTTCTTAAATTCTGTTGGCGAGATTGAGTATGTCGAACAGCCTTGTGCAACGATTGAAGAGTTACGTGAGCTAAAGAGCAAAACCTCTGTGAAGATTGTTGGCGACGAGATTTTGCGCAAAGCTGTGGATCCCTTTGATCTTGATCTAACCGGTGCAGTTGATTACTTAATGCTCAAAGTACAACCACTTGGCGGAATCAAACGGGCACATGCTCTTGCCGAACATCATAAGTTACCCGTAGTTGTCTCTAGTGCACTCGAAAGCGCTATCGGTATCAATTATGGACTTACCCTTGCTGCATCTTTTCCAGAGCTGAAATTTGATTGTGGATTAGGTACAGGTTCACTTTTGGTACACGATGTAGCCACCTTGCCAATAGTTGATGGAAGGATCCAATTGACCGAGTTTGAACCAGTGTTAGATGGTCTAGATGTGTCAGCAGAACGATTCGATTGGTGGAAGAATCGGATCATGAGAACTGCGGAGCTTTTGAAATGAATAACTCAACCTCATTAGCTCGCGTTGTTGTACGCCAGATAATTGAATCTGGAATAACCGATGTAGTTATATCACCTGGATCTCGTAACGCACCTTTGTCACTGGCCTTCTTCGCAGCTGCCGAACGAAAGTTAATAAACATTCATGTACGTATTGATGAACGTACCGCTGCATTTTTTGCATTGGGAATCATTAAAGCCACAGGTAAGCCGGTAGCTGTGGTCTGTACTAGCGGTACCGCTGTGGCGAACTATCACCCAGCTGTTCTTGAAGCCCATCACACCAACGCCCCGCTACTGCTTTTAACTGCAGATCGCCCCGCCATGTTGCGTAAAACCGGTGCAAATCAAACGACGGAACAGGCACGAATCTTTGGAAAAGCAGTTCGTTACTTTGCAGATATTGATGGCCCTGTTTATCCGATGGATTTACCACTGGATAGTTTGCGCATGGGCCCTGTTCATCTCAATCTTCAATTTGATGAACCATTACTACCAAATGATTCATCAGATTGGATTTCCGAGATCCACATCGCACCTAAAAGCTTTTTAAATCGCACCAAGCCGGGCACCTTACGTTTAGTCGGAGCCCGCGGTGTTGTTGTTATCGGACATGATCGTGCAGGGTTAGCTGTTGAAGAGGTTACCGAGTTTACAAAGATACTTGGCTGGCCGGTAATTGCTGAAGATCCCTTGTCATTTCCGGATGCGATTGCTCATGCATCGATATTCTTAACATCTCAAGAAATCAGAAGTACTTTGATTCCACAATCGGTTTTGGTAATAGGTCGAACTACTCTTTCACGTTCTATCAATACATTTATTAACTCTAGCCCAATTCAATATGTTGTGGATCCGCGGACAGCTACGGTTGATACTGATCGCCAAGCAGATCGCATTTTTACAACACTTCCAGATCTACAGGGAGTAATTCAATCTGATGATTGGATCTCAACCTGGAACAAAGTTTCGGAACGAACAAAGAAGTTAGTCGCTTCACTTGATGGTTGGAATGAAGCAAACATTGCTCGAACAATCGCTGCTGTAATTCCCAATGAGACCGCGTTGTTTGTTTCATCATCACGTCCAATTCGAGATCTTGAAGGTTTTGCACTTCCACGCACTGGAGTGGCCACGTATGCCAACCGAGGCTTAGCTGGGATTGATGGAAACATTTCAACCGCGCTAGGAATTGCATCTGCGCACAAGGCAACCATCGCGATCTTGGGAGATCTTTCATTTTTGTATGACCTGACTGGCTTGATCAATAATGAAGTGATTAACTGTAGATTTATAGTGATTAACAATGATGGTGGCGGTATTTTCTCAACCCTGCCTCAACGAGGATCCCATGGTTTCGAAGCGGTCTTTGGAACTCCACATGGACTCAATCCCGCTGAGATTGCACAGTCAATGGGAGTATCTGCGCAGCAGATCTCTAGCCTCAAGGATTTAGAAGCAGCTGTTAAAGCTCCAATATCTGGAATCAGTGTTGTTGTGTGTGATGTTCCAGATCGCGAAAGTAATGCAGATAATCTAAAGGCGATTTACGATTCACTGAACTCTATGTAAGAGCGCTGCGCATTGGAGCAAACTTTGCATATGTTTCTGCAAGTTCAATTTCAGGATCTGAGCCATCCACGATTCCACATCCTGCAAAGATTCGAATTGAATCTTCATTAATTTGTCCGCAGCGTAATGCGATTCCAAGTTCGCCATCTCCTGCTGCATCTATCCAACCAACTGGACCGGCATAGCGACCACGAGACATTCCTTCAATTTCAGCGATTAACTGCGCTGCCTGAGGACGTGGAGTACCACAGACAGCGGCGGATGGATGAAGTTGTTCCAATATTGTAAATGCATCTACATGTGAAAGTGTTTCAACAAGTGCGCCTGTTACGTCGGTGGCAAGGTGCATGACATTTGCTAAATGCAACACAAATGGAGATTCGGGGACATTTATTGAAGAACAGAATGGTTCGATCGCATCTGCAACAGATCGCACGGCGTATTCATGCTCTGCTAGGTCTTTTGAGGAGCGAGCAAGTGAGCCAGCCAATGCAAGATCTTTAGCATCATCTCCAGTTTTGCTAATTGTTCCGGCTAAAACACGTGATGTAACCATTCCACGTGACAAACGAAGCAACAACTCTGGTGTTGCTCCTACTAATCCTGAAATCGCAAACTTCCAGGTAGTCGGATACTCCAGCGCTAACTTGCTTAAAATTGGGCGCGAATCAATTGCCCTGCTAGATGTAACCGTTACATCGCGAGCAAGCACAACTTTGTCTAAGTCGCCCTTTTGAATTCGAGATACGGCGGTTGCAACTCTGTCTTTCCACAATTTATCTGTTTGTGGGTGTTCATTCCACGTCATATCGCCATTTGAAAAGTGATCTGGTTCAGTTTTCAAAATTGGTTGTGCATCAGAACCAATCCATGTCATCCATGATTTTCCACTCTTTGTTCCAACAACTACCTGTGGGATTACAAGAACTGAAACATCTTCAGGTGAAAATGAGAACGAAGCGAATAAAACTGGACCTGTGCCGCTTCCATGTACAGAGTTATTAACAGCAAAGGTTTCTAACTGCTTCTGCCACCAATGTCGGGCATCAGCGAATCTATGTGGACCACTAACTGTTGTTGTCGCATATGTTCCCCAACCAACTAAACCTTCACCACTTCGCACCCATGCAAGTGGCTGTAAATCTGGAAGAAGATCTAGCAACGGCAGATGCTCACCTAAGCGGGCTGTCGTGACCGGAACTAGTTGGACCATGCGGGGAGAGCTCCTCTAAATCAAGGTTGCAGTGATGTGGTGCTAAGTTGTGGATGAGCCTACTTCAAGGGAGAATAAGCGCATGTCCCGCGCTAATCTGAACAAGGATCCTGATGAGGTTGCGGCGATGTTTGATGGGGTCGCCAAGCGGTACGACCTGGTTAATGATCTGTTGAGTTTGGGCCGCACCAAGGCTTGGCGCAAGGCGGCGACAAAGATCATCGCTCCAGCCCCCGGAATGGTGATTCTGGATCTGGCAGCTGGGCCTGGCTCCTCATCGGAGCCCCTTTTCAAGGCGGGGGCAACGGTCTTTGCCACAGATTTCAGCGAGGGGATGTTGGCTCAGGGTCGAAAAGCCCGCCCCTACCTGAACTTTTCCAAAGCGGATGCGCTGAACCTGCCCTTTGAGGCCGATACCTTTGATGTCGTCACCATCTCCTACGGACTTCGAAATACCGTGGATTTTGATAAAGCGCTGGTCGAGGCCTGTCGGGTCACAAAGCCAGGGGGTCGAATGGTGGTTGTGGAGTTCAGCCATCCAACCTGGCGCCCATTTCGCACCATTTATACGGAATACCTTATGAAGCTTCTGCCCGTCATCGCCAAAAGGACCAGCTCAAATCCAGATGCCTATATCTACCTGGCTGAATCGATTCGTGCCTGGCCAGACCAGGCAGCGCTTGCGGCTCGGATGGAGCAGGCTGGCTGGTCGGATGTCACCTGGAAAAACCTGACCTTTGGGGTTGTTGCAGTTCACAGCGGGATTAAGGGCTAGCGGTCACAGGCATACGCCTTTCGACCTTAGGATTTCGACCGTGATATCCACACCTAATCCGTACGTGCCAATTTTGGTGATAGGCGCGATCGGCTTTGGCTTCGCAGTTTTCTCAGTTGTGGCAGGAGCGCTCGCAGGTCCAAAGCGTTACAACCGTGCCAAGTTAGATGCGTATGAGTGTGGCATCGAACCATCACCGCAAGCGGCCGAGGGTGGACGTTTCCCAGTTAAGTACTTTTTAACTGCGATGCTCTTCATCATCTTTGATATTGAAATCGTCTTTTTATATCCATGGGCGGTTGCATTTGATTCGCTTGGTCTATTTGGTTTGGTTGAAATGGCAATTTTCATTGCAACAGTTTTTGTTGCATATGCATATGTATGGCGCCGCGGCGGATTGGAATGGGACTAAACAATGGGTCTTGAAGAAAAAATCCCGAGTGGTTTTCTATTAACCACAGTTGAAAAACTTGCTGGTTACATGCGTAAGAACTCGTTATGGCCGGCAACATTTGGTCTTGCATGTTGTGCAATTGAGATGATGGCTGTTGGTTCAGCTGCCAAATATGACATTGCACGTTTTGGTAGCGAAGTTTTCCGCGCATCTCCACGCCAAGCAGATTTAATGATTGTCGCTGGGCGGGTTTCAAACAAAATGGCTCCCGTATTGCGTCAGATTTATGATCAAATGTCAGCTCCTAAGTGGGTTCTTGCTATGGGAGCCTGCGCATCTTCCGGCGGAATGTTTAACAATTACGCAATTGTTCAAGGGGTAGATCATGTGGTTCCAGTTGATATTTACCTACCTGGATGCCCACCCCGTCCTGAAATGTTGCTTGACGCAATTATCAAATTGCAGGAACAGATCAATGACACCAAGCTTGGTGCAAATCGTGCACAAATCATCAAGGAAGTTGAACTTGCAGCAATGAATGCAAAGCCAACCCACGAGATGAAGGGCTTGCTTGCGTAATGGGTACCAACAAGCAGGCAGATGGGATGTTTGGTGCAAAAGGCACGGGAGATACATCTGGCTACGGCGGACTAGTCCGCCAAGCCGTTAATTTTGGCTCCTCTGAGCGCCCTTATGGCTCATATTTTGATGAGGTTGCAGATGACCTAGAGCGTGCGTACCCAGAGTTTTCAGAGGCGATTGAACGCGTAGTTGTTGATCGCGGTGAACTAACACTTCATGTAAAGCGTGAAAAGTTGGTTGAAGTAGCCTTCATTCTTCGTGACAAGTTGAAGTTTGAAATGTGCATGGGTGTAAATGGCGTTCACTACCCAGAGCAAACTGGTCGCGAAATGCATGCGGTGTACCCCTTGCTTTCATTAACAAAGAATCAGCGAATTCGTTTAGAGGTTTCTGTTCCAGATGGTGATGCGCATATTCCATCTGTTGTTGAAGTGTGGGCTGGAAATAACTGGCATGAACGCGAAACATTTGACATGTTTGGAATTATTTTTGATGGTCACCCAGGTTTGACTCGCATACTGATGCCTGATGACTGGGAAGGTCACCCACAACGTAAGGATTACTCATTGGGCGGAATCGCTGTTGAGTACAAAGGCGCCACTACACCACCTCCTAGTGAAAGAAGGAGTTACAAGTGACAACCTTTGATCCATACGCACCTTCGCGTGAAACAACTGAAGGAAAAGTTTTCTCTGTTACGGGCGGAGATTGGGATGCACTTGTCCAAGATATTGGAGCAACCAAAGAAGAACGCGTTGTCGTCAACATGGGCCCACAGCACCCATCAACACATGGTGTGCTTCGTCTAGTTTTAGAGCTAGAAGGCGAAACAATTACTGAAGCTCGTGCAGGAATTGGATACCTACATACAGGTATTGAAAAGAACATGGAATACCGTAGTTGGACCCAGGGGACAACATTTGTAACTCGAATGGATTACCTAGGGCCTTTGCACAACGAAACCGCATATTGCTTAGCTGTTGAAAAACTATTGGGAATCACAAATGACATTCCAGAGCGCGCAAGTGTTATTCGCGTGATGATGATGGAGCTCAACCGTATTTCTTCGCACATGGTTGCGCTTGGAACCGGAGCACTCGAATTAGGTGCAATTAGTCCCATGTTCTTTGCTTTCCGTGAGCGCGAAACCGTTCTTGAAATCTTTGAAATGATCACAGGACTTCGCATGAACATGGCGTATATCCGTCCAGGTGGTGTTCAGCAAGATCTTCCAGATGGTGCGTTAACTAAGATTCGTGATTCCGTAAAGTTGATGCGCAAGAACTTTAAGGAAAATGCAACACTTCTTATTGGAAACTCAATTTGGATGAAGCGTACACAAGGTATTGGTTATTTAGATCTTGCTGGTTGCACAACTCTTGGAGTCACGGGACCTGTTCTTCGTTCAACTGGTTTGCCATGGGATCTTCGAAAGCTACAACCGTACTGTGGTTATGAAAACTATAACTTTGATGTTGTAACAGCCGATACATGCGATGTTTACGGTCGCTTCCTGATTCGTATGAATGAATTAGAGCAATCACTTCGCATCATCGAACAATGCGTCGATAAGTTAGAAAAGCTTGAAGGTGCTCCAGTTATGGTTGCTGACAAGAAGATCGCTTGGCCTGCACAACTTGCTCTTGGTGGCGATGGACTTGGTAACTCACTTGATCATATTCGCCAGATTATGGGCACATCGATGGAGTCTTTAATTCACCATTTCAAACTAGTTACTGAAGGTTTCCATGTTCCTGCCGGGCAGGTGTATGTAGCAATCGAATCCCCTCGCGGAGAGTTAGGTGCTTCAATCGTTTCCGATGGTGGCACAAAGCCTTATCGCGTTCACTTCCGCGAACCATCATTTAATAATTTGCAAGCAACCGCGGCAATGAGTGAAGGTGGAATGGTCGCAGACATTATTGGCGCAGTAGCTTCAATTGATCCAGTTATGGGAGGTGTTGATCGCTAATGGCATTTTCAACTGAAGATTTACAAGTCATGGATTCCATTATCAAGCGTTATCCACGATCACGTTCTGCAATCATGCCTTTACTTCACTTTGTTCAATCAAAGGCCGGCTATGTAACCAATGAAGGGATCGAAGTAATTGCAAAGCTGCTCGAATTAGAGGCCGCTGAAGTGACCGCTGTATCTACTTTTTATACCCAGTACAAGCCAACCCCGGTAGGCGAGTACCACGTAGGAGTGTGTACAAATACTTTGTGCGCGATTATGGGTGGAGATGCAATCTTTGCTTCACTTAAGGATCACCTTGGCATTGGTAATGATGAAGTTACAGCTGATGGAAAAGTTTCCTTGGAACATATCGAATGTAACGCTGCATGTGATTACGCACCTGTTGTTATGGCTAACTGGGAGTTTTACGATAATCAGACCGTTGAGTCTGCCAAAGAGTTAGTTGATTCAATGCGTGCTGGTAATCCAAAGCCACCAACTCGTGGACCAAGTCGTTTAGTGACATATAAAGAAGCATCTGCGGTTCTTGCAGGATTAAATGATGGACTTGCACACGAAGGTGTTCAAGCAGGGGAGCCAACATTGCTTGGTTTGAAACTTTCGAAAGAGGGCAAGTGATGACAAAGCTGGCTCCGGTTTTATCTGCACACTGGGATGAAAAAGACTCATTTACACTTGAAGGTTATAAGCGTCATGGTGGGTATAAGGCTTCTGAAAAAGCTCTGAAGATGGACCCAGATGCGGTTATTCAACTTGTAAAGGATTCAGGACTTCGCGGTCGTGGTGGAGCGGGCTTCCCAACCGGAATGAAATGGGGATTTATTCCACAAGGCGATAACAAGGATCATTATCTAGTTGTAAATGCTGATGAGTCCGAGCCTGGAACTTGCAAGGATACTCCTTTGCTAATGGCAAATCCACATGTTTTAATCGAAGGTTGCATCATTGCTTGCCATGCAATTCGTGCAAAGCATGCATTTATTTATATTCGAGGTGAAATAACACATGTTGCACGTCGAGTAAATCAGGCAATTTCAGATGCGTATGCAGCTGGAATTCTTGGAAATGGAATCGATGTTGTTTTGCATGTTGGTGCAGGTGCATACATCTGCGGAGAAGAAACCGCGCTACTTGATTCACTAGAAGGCTTCCGCGGCCAGCCTCGATTACGTCCTCCTTTCCCCGCAATTGCAGGACTTTATGCACGTCCAACGGTTGTTAACAATGTTGAGTCAATCGCATCTGTTCCAGCGATTGTTTTGAATGGTGCTGAGTGGTACCAATCAATGGGAACTGAGAAGAGCAAGGGAACAACCCTGTACTCACTCTCAGGACATGTTGCTAATCCAGGTCAGTTTGAAGCACCACTTGGAATTACTTTGCGAGAGATTTTGGATCTTGCAGGTGGAATACGTCCAGGACATAAGTTGAAGTTTTGGACTCCAGGAGGATCTTCAACACCACTATTTACAGATGCACACCTAGATGTTCCTTTGGATTACGAAGGTGTAGCAGCTGCAGGTTCGATGCTTGGCACTAAAGCACTTCAAATCTTTGATGAAACTACTTGTGTAGTTCGAGCAGTGCTTCGATGGACCGAGTTCTACAAGCACGAATCATGTGGAAAGTGCACACCGTGCCGAGAGGGCACTTGGTGGTTGGTTCAGATTCTTCGCGATCTTGAAGAAGGCAAGGGAACTGAAGCAGATCTTGCTAAGTTGCTAGATCTTTGTGACAACATCATGGGACGTTCTTTCTGTGCACTTGGTGATGGAGCAACTAGCCCAATTACATCTTCAATTAAGTATTTCCGTGATGAGTACATCGCACACCTTACAACTGGAGGATGCCCATTTGATCCTGTTGCATCAACATTATTTGTTGGGGCAGGTGCATAAGTGAGTACTGAAGTTTCAGAGATGATAACCGTCGTAATTGACGGGTTTGAAGTGTCAGTTCCAAAGGGAACTCTTGTTATACGTGCTGCAGAGCAACTTGGAATTCAGATTCCACGTTTCTGTGATCACCCACTTCTCGATCCAGTCGGCGCATGTCGTCAATGTCTTGTTGATATTGAAATTAATGGCCGCGCATTTCCAAAGCCACAAGCTTCTTGCACAATTCCAGTTGAGCCGGGAATGATCGTAAAGACCCAATTAACCTCACCGGTCGCTGAAAAAGCACAACGTGGGGTTATGGAGCTTTTACTTGTGAATCACCCTCTTGATTGCCCGGTATGTGACAAGGGTGGCGAGTGCCCACTTCAGAATCAGGCGATGAGCAACGGTCAAGGCTCTTCACGTTATGAAGGCGTTAAGCGCACATTTGAAAAGCCAATCAACATTTCTTCTCAAGTACTTTTAGATCGCGAACGTTGCGTTCTCTGTGCTCGTTGCACACGTTTCTCTGAGCAGATTGCAAGCGACCCATTCATTACTTTGAATGAACGTGGTGCCTTGCAGCAAGTTGGTATCTACGAGAATCAACCATTCGAGTCATATTTTTCTGGAAACACAGTTCAAATCTGTCCAGTAGGAGCTCTTACAGGTGCGGCATACCGATTCCGCGCCCGCCCATTTGATTTAGTTTCAACTCCATCTGCCTGTGAACACTGTGCCTCAGGATGCGACATGCGTACAGATGTTCGTCGTGGAAAAACACTGCGTCGCCTAGCTGGCGAAGATGCATCTGTTAACGAAGAGTGGAACTGTGATAAGGGTCGTTGGGCTTTTAAGTATGTAACAGCTGTAGATCGTCTAAAGGTTCCCATGATCCGTAACGCATCAGGAGAACTTGTTGAAGCCTCATGGCCAGAAGCTCTAGCAGTTGCTGCAGAAGGACTTAAATCTGCAAAGGCTGCTGTTCTTGTTGGTGGTCGTGCAACTGTTGAAGATGCATATGGATACAGCAAGTTTGCACGTGTAGCACTTGGTACGAATGACATTGATTTCCGTTCACGTCTTTCTTCAGATGAAGAACGCGAGTTCATCGCTTCACGAGTTGTTGGTTCATCAACTACCTACCGCGACATTGATAAGGCTGATCAAGTTCTTTTAGTTGGTTTTGAGCCAGAAGAAGAGTCTCCAATAGTTTTCCTACGTATCAATAAGCAGTTCCGCAAGCGTGCTTTGAAGGTAGTTTCAATCGGTTCCAAGGAATCTATAGCGGTAGAGAAGCTAAAAGCTGAGTTCGTAAAGGTTGCCCCTGGACAAGAAGCTGCAGCTATTGCAGCACAAAAACTGAGTGATAAATCAGTGATTCTTGTTGGAGAGCGCGCAGCTGAAAGCGCGGGATTACTGAGCGCTGTTGCAGCACTTGCTGATTCAACTGGTGCAAAGCTTGCTTGGATTCCACGTCGCGCAGGTGAACGTGGTGCGATTGAAGCTGGCGCGATTGGAAATCTTTTGCCTGGTGGTCGACCAGTAACAGATGCTGCAGCTCGTGTTGATATCGCAGCGGTGTGGAATACAGATTCAATTCCAGCTGAAGTTGGTCGTTCAACCTCACAGATAATCGATGCGGTACATGCTGGACAGATTGGCGCACTTGTTATTGGTGGAGTAGATCCACTCGATAGTGACAATAGCCAAGCTGCACTTTCTGCCATTGAGAAAGCATTTGTTGTGTCGCTCGAAATCGCACCAAGCGCGGTAACAGCTCGTGCAAATGTAGTTCTTCCAGTTGCAGCCGTTACAGAAAAATCTGGATCTTTCCTTAATTGGGAAGGTCGTGCTCGCTCATTTGATGCAGCAGTTTCAGATTCACTCAATCGCAGCGATCTAAGAATTCTTTCTATGATCGCCGATGAAATGGGAATCTCTCTTAACCTAGGAACTGTTACCGCAGCAGCTAAGGAGATTGCATCTCTTGGAACATGGGATGGGGCACGTGTGCCATTCAATAAGGTATCAGCACAACCACAACCTGCACTCAATAGTGATCAAGCATTGATTACATCATGGCGTCGCTTGTTGGATCTTGGAACATTACAAGAGGGTGAAGAGCATTTAGCGGGAACAGCTCGCAGAACAGTTGCAGTTATCTCTCCAAAGCGAGCTCAATCATTAGGTGTTGTCGATGGAGATCAGCTAAAAATTTCTAATGAGCAAGGCTCTGTGACTCTTTCAGCCCTTGTTGAAAATATTCATGATGATGCTGTCTGGGCACCGCGTAACTCTCGCGGCTCTCAATTGTTGGTAAATCTAGGCGTTGCACATGGCGCAGTAGTTACGGTGGTGAAGGCATGACAACTGCACAACTCATTGGAGCAGATCCAGGCTGGCTCATCGCCGTCAAAGCGCTTTTAGTTTTTGTTGTCTGTGTATTACTCACACTAATGTCCGTGTGGGGGGAGCGTCGCCTTGTTGGCCGCATGCAGCAGCGTCCAGGACCAAACCGCGTTGGTCCATTTGGTTTGATTCAAGCACTCGCAGATGGTGTGAAGTTAGCGCTCAAGGAAGACATCATTCCTACAGCTGCAGACAAGGTTGTATTTGTATTGGCACCAATCATCAGCGCAACAACAGCCTTCATGTCATTTGCGGTTATTCCAATTACTGGTGAAGTCACAATGTTTGGCCAGAAGACTGCAATGCAGCTAACCGACCTTCCAGTAGGAGTTCTTTATATTCTTGCCATTGCATCAGTTGGTGTTTACGGAATCGTTTTGGCCGGTTGGTCTTCTGGATCTACTTATCCATTGCTTGGTGGACTGCGCTCTAGTGCACAAGTTATCTCATATGAAATTGCGATGGGACTTTCACTTGTTGCCGTATTTATCTACGCAGGTTCGATGTCAACATCAGACATAGTTGCAGCTCAATCATCATGGTGGTACGCAGTAGTTCTCTTCCCATCATTTGCGATCTATGCGATTTCAATGGTTGGTGAAACAAACCGTGCACCATTTGACCTCGCAGAAGCAGAAGGCGAGCTAGTTGGTGGTTTTCACACTGAATACTCATCACTTAAGTTCGCTTTGTTCTTCCTTGCCGAATACGTAAACATCGTCGCGGTTTCAGCTCTTGCAACCACATTGTTCTTAGGTGGCTATAAAGCACCTCCAGGGCTTGGCTTTACTGAAGCCTGGCTTGGAGGTTGGTTCACTGCGGTCTGGTTCTTTGCCAAGGTAATTACCTTCTTCTTTGTCTTCGTCTGGCTACGTGGAACTCTTCCACGTCTTCGCTACGACCAGTTCATGCAGTTTGGTTGGAAGGTTTTAATTCCAATTTCAATTCTTTGGATATTGGTTGTTGCAACATTGCGCGTTCTTTCACTTCAGGGTGCACCACGTTCAGTTGTAATCGCTTTTGCTAGTACCGTGGTGGTTTTGATCATGGCGGTCAATATTGGATTTGAAAATTCAAAGAAGAAAAAGGAAGCAGCTGTAGCCGATGGCGACAACAAGGCTGCTCCTACATTTCCTATTCCTTCATTACCAATGGAGGTTTCAACTATTAATGTCTCAAAAAACACAGGAGGCGACCGTGGCTGAAAACCTCGAACCGTTAAAGCCAAAAGATCTTGGTATTAACGATGTTGAATATTACGAAGTTGAACAAACACCTTCAGTTGGCTTTATGGGCCATATGAAGGGATTTTGGGTTACCTTCTCAACTATCTTCAAGAAGCCTTTGACTGTTGAGTATCCGGAAGTGAAAGCGCCAACAGAAGAACGCTTCCATGGCCGCCACCAGCTGAACCGTCACCCTGATGGTTTAGAAAAGTGCATCGGCTGCGAACTCTGTGCGTGGGCATGTCCTGCAGATGCAATTTATGTTGAAGGCGAAAGCAACACTGAAGAAAACCGTATGTCCCCTGGTGAGCGTTATGGCAAGGTGTATCAAATTAACTACCTTCGCTGTGTTTTCTGCGGATTGTGTATTGAAGCCTGTCCTACTCGCGCTTTGACTATGACCAATGAGTATGAACTTGCCGATGACACCCGCGCGAAGTTGATCTTTGAAAAGCAGGATTTATTGGCTCCTTTACGCCAAGGAATGCTTATGCCTCCACACCCTATGTATCCAGATATGACTGATACCAACTACTACAACGGTGATGTGAAGGGTGCGCACCCATCACAAGCAACGGATGGGCAGCCATGATGCAACTAGCACTAGAAGTTGGTCAGACTGCACAGCCTGAAGCAATCATGTTTTGGATTCTCGGACCAATGGCTGTGGTTGCAGCACTTGGAATGTTGCTTGTTAAGAAGGCTGTTCACTCTGCGATCTTGATGGCATTCGTAATGGTTATTTTGGCAATCTTCTACATCGCACAAGATGCGGTGTTCCTCGGAATCGTTCAGGTTGTTGTTTACACCGGTGCGGTAATGATGCTCTTCCTCTTTATTTTAATGTTGGTCGGTGTTGATTCATCGGATTCATTAACTGAAACCATCGCAGGTCTTCGCCCAATTGCGATTACTGCCGCGGTCGGTTTTGGTGGATTGATGGTTTCACTTCTTGGCCGTGCAACTTTAGGTCGCCAAGCAACAGGTTTATCTGCAGCTAATGCAGATGGCAATGTTCAAGGAATTGCAAAAGAATTGTTTTCTACTTACGTCTTTCCATTTGAGGTTGTTTCAGCGCTGCTCATTACCGCTGCAATGGGTGCAATGGTTCTTGCACATCACCAACGCACAACTGTTCGCCCAACGCAGCGTCAACTTTCAATCAATCGTTTCCGCGGTGAAACACTTGCAAGCGCGGCAGGACTTCCTGGTCCAGGTGTTTACGCCCGTCACAACGCGGTAGATGTTCCAGCACTTCTCCCAGATGGAACTCCTGCTCCAACATCGGTTAACGCAAGCCTTGAGGCTCGCGGGGACATGTTGGATTACAAGAGCTTCGACTTATCTGAAGTCAATACTCAGATTGTGGAGGAGAAGTAATGAACGCTGCCAATTACCTTTACATTTCAGCGCTCCTCTTTACGATCGGAGCTGTCGGCGTTGTTGTTCGCCGCAATGCAATCGTTGTTTTCATGTGTATTGAGCTCATGCTTAACGCTGCCAACCTCTCATTTGTAACTTTTTCTCGTATAAACGGCAATCTAGATGGCCAAGTTATGGCCTTTTTCACCATGGTCGTTGCCGCGTGTGAGGTAGTAGTTGGTCTTGCAATTATTGTGACGATCTATCGATCACGCCGATCAGCATCTGTTGATGATGCTAGTTTGTTGAAGCGATAACGATGACTACTTCGTCCTCGCTCGTTTACTTAATCGCACTGCCATTGGCTGGCGCCGTACTTCTACTTTTGGGTGGCCGTCGGACAGATAAGTGGGGACACCTACTAGGTACAGCGATGTCTGCCTCTTCATTTGGCGTGGGTCTGTATCAACTAATGTTGATGCTGGATCGTCCAACTGAACAGCGTCCAGTCTCACAAAAGTTATTTGAGTGGATCAATGTTGGGGAGTTCAAAGTTGATGCAGGCTTGCTACTTGATCAACTTTCTATCTGTTTCGTGCTTCTGATTACAGGTGTTGGAACGCTAATCCACATTTATTCGATCTCATATATGTCTCATGACAAAGATCGACGTCGATTTTTTGCCTACCTAAACCTCTTCATCGCAGCCATGTTGCTCTTGGTTCTAGGTGATAGCTACCTCAATCTTTATGTTGGCTGGGAAGGCGTGGGTCTTGCTTCTTACCTACTTATTGGTTTCTGGAATCAAAAGCCCGCATATGCAACAGCCTCTAAAAAAGCTTTTGTGATGAACCGCATCGGTGATATGGGATTGTCATTTGCAATCATGATCGCTTTTGCAACTATGGGCACAGTTTCATTTGCTGGCGTTCAAGAGCATGCACACCATGCATCTGAAGCTGCGCTAACAGGTATGGGAATCATGCTTCTGGTCGCTGCTGCTGGTAAATCAGCTCAGTTCCCATTGCAGGCATGGTTGGGCGATGCAATGGCAGGCCCAACCCCGGTTTCTGCACTTATTCACGCAGCAACCATGGTTACTGCTGGCGTGTACTTAATTACTCGTTCTAACTTTGTTTTTGATGCAGCACCTACCGCACAGCTATTGGTTGTCATTGTTGGTGCAATTACTTTGATGTTTGGTGCATTAATCGGTACCGCTAAAGATGATATTAAAAAGGCACTTGCTGCTTCAACAATGTCGCAGATCGGTTACATGATTCTTGCAGCTGGCTTAGGTCCTGTGGGTTACGCCTTTGCAATCATGCACTTGCTAACCCACGGTTTCTTCAAGGCAGGAATGTTCTTGGGTGCAGGTTCTGTAATGCACGGAATGAATGATGAAGTAAATATGCGCAAGTACGGCGCCCTTCGTAAGTTCATGCCAATTACCTTTGTGACATTTGGTCTTGGATATCTTGCAATTTTGGGTGTTCCACCATTTGCTGGTTTCTATTCAAAGGACATGATTATTGAAACAGCGTTTAACGCCGGGGGAGCTAAGGGAATAATTCTTGGTGTAACTACTTTAATTGGTGCAGCAATTACCGCCTTTTATATGACCCGCGTAATGATTCTTACATTCACGGGAACAAAGCGTTGGGATGATAATGCTCATCCTCACGAGTCACCATGGCTGATGTGGTTACCTATGGCAGTGCTTGCAATTGGATCAGTTTCTTCTGGCTACCTACTATCAAGCGGTGGTGCTTTAGAAAATTGGTTACACCCTTTGTTTGATCATCACGCAGAGCACGAGCATCATTTACTTGAGCCAATCGTAGTATCTGCAATGGCGCTGACAATGGTGGCAATTGGTGTTGCGATTGCATTCTCTAAGTATGCACGTCAAGAAGTTTCTTCAGTTGCTCCAGAAAATGTTTCAATTTTCACCAAGATTGCACGTCAAGATTTGATGCAGGATCGCTTCAATGAAGCTGTATTTATGCGTCCTGGCCAAGCCCTAACAACTACTTTGGTTGCAGCTGATGAGGTAGTTATCGATGGTGCAGTTCGTGGTGTTGGTCAGGCAGCTATGAGTTCAGGCTCAGCGCTTCGCGGCCTACAAAATGGATATGTTCGCAGCTATGCAGCCCTAATTTTGGTCGGTGCAATTGCACTAATCGGCGCGATTTGGGTGGTGGTTCAGTAATGAAGTGGTTATCACTTTTAATGCTGCTACCACTTGCAGGTGCAGCAATTATCGCTGCCCTTCCTAAGAATAATGAGAAGGCTGCAAAGCAAGCAGCGCTGGCAACAACACTTGTTGTAATGGCAGCAACCATTGCTATGGCGGTTGGATTCCAACGTGACAATGTTGATCTGCAGTTTGTTGAAAACTACGCTTGGATTCCAAGCTTTGGAATTAACTTCGCGCTAGGTGTCGATGCCATTGCGCTTGTTTTGATATTGATGTCAACCATCCTTGCACCTGTGGTTGTGCTTGCGGGTTGGAATGAAGCCCACGGTGGACGATGGAGCGTTAAGACTTTCTATGTGTTGATTCTTGTTCTTGAAACAATGATGATTGGTGTATTTGCCGCTACTGATCTCTTTTTGTTTTACGTGATCTTCGAGGCGATGTTGATTCCGGTGTACTTCCTTATTGGTGGATATGGTTCAGGAGAACGGTCTGCCGCAGCTGTCAAGTTTTTGTTGTACTCATTATTTGGTGGGTTGTTAATGCTTGCATCAATTATTGCCTTGTATGTGATGTCAGGTGCTCAAGGTGGACATACATTTGATCTCGATAAGCTTTCACAACTTCAAATGAGTTCAACAACTCAGAATCTTTTGTTCCTTGGCTTCTTTATTGCCTTTGCAATTAAGGCTCCAGTATGGCCATTCCATACCTGGTTGCCAGATGCAGCAAAATCGGCAACACCCGGAACCTCTGTTTTGTTGCTGGGCGTTCTCGACAAGGTCGGAACATTTGGAATGATCCGTTACTGCCTCACCTTGTTTCCAGAGGCAAGTAAGACATTTACACCTTTGATTATGATCTTGGCCGTTATCTCAATTGTTTACGGCGCTTTCCTTGCTATTGGCGCGAAAGACATTAAGCGTTTGATTGCTTACACATCGATCTCTCACTTTGGTTTCATCACAATGGGTATTTTTGCGATGACAAGCCAAGCGCAAAGCGGGGCAACGTTGTACATGTTTAACCATGGATTCTCCACCGCAGCGTTATTCCTAGTGGCAGGCTGGATGATTGCACGTCGTGGATCTTCAACGATCTCTGAGTTTGGTGGCTTGCAACGAGTTACTCCTGTAATGGCATGGAGCTTCTTTATTGCCGGAATGTCATCGCTGGCACTTCCAGGGCTTTCCAGTTTTGTTAGTGAGTTCCTTGTTCTAGTGGGAACATTTACTCGTTACCCAGTGCATGCAATTATTGCGACCTTCGGAATAGTTTTAGCTGCGCTCTACATTTTAATCCCGGTACAAAAGGCGTTGCATGGTCCAACAACTGTAGGTAATGAAAACCTCAAAGACCTTAACCTTCGCGAGAAGGTAGCAATCGCTCCGGTAATTGCAGTAATTGTCGTTTTGGGTTTCTATCCATCACCACTACTCAATGTAATCAACCCCGCAGCTAAGCATGTGATCTCACAAATGGGATTCACTGATCCTGTACCAAGTATTGGGGACAAGTAATGACATTTACAGCACCAGTTCTTTCATACACATTACTTTCACCAATTTTGATTTTGCTTGGGGGAGCACTTATTGGTGTTCTTGTGGAAGCTTTTATCTCTAAAGCTTTGCGACCAGTGGTTCAGTTAACTTTGACACTTGGAACACTCTTGCTTTCTCTGCTCCAAGTATGGCGAATTCGTGGAGAACAATCCTTGACAGCTGCGATGGGTTCACTAGTAATTGATGGTCCAGCAGCTCTCTTGCAGGGATCAATACTTGTAATTGCGATTATTTCAATCTTCTTGATAGCCGATACCGAGCACTTCACTCCACTTGCTGCAGCTCTTCCTGGATCTGCAGAGGAGCGTGAGGCCACACAAGCCGGAAATCAGGTAACAGAGGTTTATCCACTTACCTTGTTTGCTGTTTCCGGAATGATGATTTTCCCAATCGCAAGTGATTTGATCATGCTATTTGTAGCTCTTGAAATGCTCTCACTACCTTTGTATTTGATGGCAGGGCTTTCTCGTCGTCGCCGTTTAGCTTCACAAGAGTCAGCGCTGAAGTACTTTCTATTAGGCTCATTTGCCTCAGCCTTTTTCCTCTTTGGCGCAGCGTACTTATATGGATACTCGGGCTCAATCACCTTTACTGGAATACGTGAATCAGTAATTGGTGGAAGTGGAAATGATGTTCTGCTTCTTATCGGAATGGCCTTCTTAACTATTGGATTACTCTTCAAAGTTGGCGCAGTTCCATTCCACTCATGGTCTCCAGATGTGTACCAAGGTGCACCTACTCCAATCACCGCATTCATGGCGGCAGCAACCAAGGTTGCAGCTTTTGGTGCGATGCTTCGAATCTTTTATACAGTATTTGCAAACGCAGAATGGTCTTGGACTCCAATCATCTCTGCCATAGCAATCATAAGCATGTTGCTCGGATCCCTTGTTGCTATTTCACAGCGCGATGTAAAGCGCATGTTGGCGTACTCATCAATCGCCCATGCCGGTTTCTTGCTTTCAGGAATTATCGCTCTTAACAAGGCCGGTCTTGATGCGACGATCTTCTACCTATTTGCTTACGGTGTTGCAACTGTTGGTGGTTTTGCCGTTGTAACTTTGGTACGCGATTCAGCTGGCGAAGTCACCGATCTCAATCGTTGGAAGGGTCTTGGAAAGCGTTCACCATTTGCCGCCTCTGCTTTTGCGCTCTTCCTGTTGGCCTTTGCCGGAATTCCACTTACTAGTGGTTTTATTGGAAAGTTTTCAATCTTCTCCGCAGCATATGAAAAAGGTGCTACAGCGGTTGTAATCACTGGTGTGCTTTCCAGCGCGATTGCAGCCTTCTTCTACATCCGCGTCATTGTGTTGATGTTTTTCACAGATGCGGTTGAAGATGGTACAGCGGTTGAAATTCCTTCAGTTCTTACCCGCGCAACAGTTGTTATATCTGCGGTAATTACATTGGTTTTGGGAATTTACCCAGCACCAGTTCTTGATTTCATTACTAACTTAGCTATCTTCATTCGATAATGTCTACATTTGGCATTCCCAATGTTGCGCCAGCATTAGAGGTGCAACTAATCAGCCAAATGGCACAGGTTGAATCTCTGCTTCGTAGTCATACTCGCAGCGAGTACCCATTTGTTGATGAGACTGCACACCACCTTGTAGCCGCTGGAGGTAAGCGTTTACGCCCTTTACTGACCCTGTTAACCGCGCAATATGGTGATTCATCGGTTCAAGGAATCATCGCTGCAGCTGTTGCTTGTGAGATCACTCATCTTGCGACTCTGTATCACGATGATGTTATGGATGAAGCTCCACTTCGTCGTGGAGTTGAAAGCGCAAATATGAGATGGGGAAACACAATCGCAATCTTGACCGGCGATTTTCTCTTCGCAAAGTCTTCAGATTTATTGGCCGATCTTGGACCAGCAGCTGTTCGCTTACAAGCGCGCACCTTTGAGCGTTTAGTTATCGGACAGATAATGGAAACTCAGGGACCTAACCCTGGACAAGATCCACTAGAGCATTACCTCAAGGTTGTTGCAGATAAAACCGGTTCATTAATCGCTGCATCTGCACGTTATGGCGGGATGATCTCTGGTGCATCTGCAGAAATCACCGACACGGTAACAATCTTTGGGGAAAAGATTGGTGTTGCATTCCAATTAGCCGATGATGTCATTGATATTTCTAGTGAATCAAATCAATCAGGCAAGACTCCCGGAACAGATCTTCGTGAAGGCGTACCAACACTTGTGACCTTAAATGTTATGAAATCACATGATCCGGCAGATGTTGACCTCAAAAGATTGCTTAGCGCTCCGATTGAGGATGAAACCACTGTGCAGCAGGTTTTGGTGGCACTTCGAAATCACAAAGCACTTGATGAATCCCGAGAACAATTGTTTATGATAGCTAAAGAGGCTCGCAGCGCACTTGGACCTTTGCCGATTAATGATGCAACTGGCGCGCTGATGTCGCTATGCGATGCTGTTATTGATCGATCTGCTTGATTTAATCAAATCAACCGCTAAAGTCACAAGTGCTGCCCAAATAATCAAGAAGCCAATCCAGCGAGCCGTTGGCATATCCTCATTTAATACCCAAACACCGATGGAAAACTGGAGTGTTGGAGTTATGTATTGAAGTAATCCAATGGTTGTAAATGGAAGTCTGTTGGTTGAACCATTGAATAGCAGAAGCGGGATAGCAGTTACCGCTCCAGCACTTATGAGTAGTGAGGTTAAGCCCCACCCATGCCCAAACTGGCCAGTTCCTTTAATGCCGATGTAAATCAGGTAGCTCAGATAGAAGGCAGATGAAATGAGGGTCTCAATTGCTAACCCTTCTAGCGCCCCGAGCCCTAATTGCTTTTTGATTAAGCCGTAGCTTCCCCATGAAACCGCTAATGCCAAAGCAATCCATGGCAAGCGACCGTAGTCAAAGGTTAGGACTAGCACACCGATGGATGCGATTGCGACCGCTGCCCATTGCCAGGCACGCATCTTCTCCTTCAAGAAGATGACGCCAAAACCAATGATGATCAAAGGGTTGATGTAGTAACCCAGTGAGGCCTCTACAACATGCTCATTGTTGGTAGCCCAGATATAAACCAACCAATTAATGGAAATTAACATGGAGGATAAAAAGAGTTTTATTGCAACTGTTGGACGTTTTAATGTAGCAAAGGTTGATTTTAGCGCTTTAGTAGCAGCAAGGACTATCACACAAAAAACCAATGTCCATACTGCGCGGTGCGAAACAATCTCTAGCGGATTAGCTGGTTCAAGCAGTGGCCAGTACAAGGGGAATGCACCCCACAAAGAGTATGCGCTGATACCAAATAAAAGGCCGAGCTTGTTTTTACTCAATTATCTAAAGTTCGTAAATTGAACGGCAAAGTCCCAGCCACCATCTTTGATAATGGCCATTGTTTCCTGCAGATCATCGCGGCTCTTCGAAGTCACACGAAGCTCATCACCCTGGATCTGAGTCTTGACAGACTTTGGACCCTCATCACGAATCTTCTTTGCAATCTTCTTTGCATTCTCTGTTGAAATTCCTTCCTTCAGAGAAGCTGCAATCTTGTAAATCTTTCCTGATAGTTGTGGAGCACCAGCATCAAGGTGTTTCAATGACACACCGCGCTTGACCATCTTGTCCTTCACAACATCTAAAGCAGCCTTTGCGCGTTCTTCAGTGTCTGCTTCAATTAAAACCTTGTCGCCTTCAAGTTCAATCTTTGATCCTGTGTTTTTGAAATCAAAGCGGGTTTCAATCTCACGAACCGCCTGATTAATGGCGTTATCCAGCTCCATACGGTCGATCTTGGAGGTTACATCGAAACTTGCTTCTGCTGCCATGGTGATGGCTCCTTCACTCTAAAAACGCATTTTGTGCGTGTACCCGCCTAAGGTATCCTTTCCCCTCGCACTATCCATAATTGCCGCAGTACTTGTTCGACCTTGGCGGGTTGCCCGAGCGGCCAATGGGAGGGGACTGTAAATCCCCCGGCTCTGCCTTCGAAGGTTCAAATCCTTCACCCGCCACCAGTTCTTTCTTGCATCATATTTGCGTTTCGACAACTCGCATACCGACCAATAACATTTGCATCGGTCACGAGTTCCAGCATCAAGCCCCGGCTAACTGGACGGCAACCCTCCACCGCGGCGGGGTGCTCCGGGTGAAGACCAGGCCGATAGAGACCATCATCGGCAAGCGTGGGTCTAACTAACTGCACTTAACCCGTTAGTTTGGTTAGTGATGATCCCCTGACACATTAGGAGATTACGTTGAAAAAGCGTTTCGGAATATTTTCAGCTGTTGTAATTGCAGCAGCGTTAACACTTTCAGGATGTTCTTCATCAGATTCAGCAACATCTGAGGCGGCATCATGTGCAAAAGCAGATCTTGCAACAATTACTGAAGGAAAGCTGACAATTGCAACAGGTGAGCCTGCTTACTATCCATGGATCATTGATGACAAGCCAGAGACTGGAAATGGTTTTGAAGGTGCAGTTGCATACGCAGTTGCTAAGCAACTTGGTTTTGATGCAGCAGATGTCGTTTGGGTTCGTACAACATTTGATTCAGCTGTAACACCAGGTGAGAAGAACTTTGACTTCAACTTGCAGCAGTTCTCAATTACAGAAGAGCGCAAAAATGCAGTTGATTTCTCATCTCCTTACTACACAGCTCCACAAGCAATCGTTTCATTTAAGGGAAGCAAGATTGAAGGAAAGACAACTCTTGCAGAGCTAAAGGGTGCAAAGCTTGGTGCGGCTGTTGGTACAACATCACTTGATGCAATTGAGAACCAGATTGGTGTAAAGCCACAGGTATTTAATGACAACGCAGCTGGTGTTTCTGCACTTAAGAACAAGCAGATTGATGGTCTAGTAGTAGATCTACCAACTGCTTTCTACTTAGCAGGAGTTGAAGTTCCTAACGGACTAATCGTTGGACAGCTTCCATCTACTGGTTCAGGAGATCAGTTCGGTCTCTTGCTTTCCAAGGGAAGCAAGCTGACTTCATGTGTTTCAGGTGCAGTTGATGCAATCACTGCAGATGGCACATTGGCAGCAATTACAGATAAGTGGCTAGCAACAGATGCTGGCGCTCCTGTTTTGAAGCCGTAATAGAAACCAAGAAGTAAAAGCGGTAGTTTGGCGACCATGTCAGAGAAGCAAAGCTCTGCGTGGTCGCCAAGCTCACGTGAGATTCAACGCCGGAAGTCTCGGCGTGCAATAAGCCGCAAGCAAGCAGGTATTGCTGCGGCTTCTTCTATTTTTGTTTTAGGAACTCTTCTCATCATTCTTGTGACAAGCCCTGGTTGGGAAACCGTTAAGGAGACCTTCTTTGATATCGAATATGGCAAAGAGGTTTTTCCAACGGTTATCAAAGGCCTTTGGATCAATCTGCAGCTCACATTTATCGGGGGAGCAGCAATCGGAGTTATCGCATTAGGTCTAGCACTGCTGCGAACTACTAAGTCTCCAGCACTCACCCCATTTAGATTTTTAGCTACCGCCTACGTTGATATCTTCCGTGGCGCACCACTTATCTTGATCATCCTGCTAGTTGGCTTCGGAGTTCCAGCGTTAGGTCTGCGAGGAGTTTCTAGCAATGTAATTTTCTTAGGAACAGTCGCAGTTGTGCTTACCTACTCGGCATATGTTGCAGAGGTAATTCGAAGCGGAATCTTGTCGATTCACCCAAGTCAACGAGCAGCAGCCAGATCTCTAGGATTAACTTCGGGTCAGACCATGCGCTTTGTTGTACTTCCTCAAGCGATTCGCCGAGTTGTTCCACCATTGCTCAATGACTTTGTTTCGCTCCTGAAAGACACCGGCCTCGTTTCCATTCTGGGAGTTACAGATGCGGTACGTGCTGCGCAAATCAATGCCAGCCGTACCTTTAATTACACCCCTTATGTAGTGGCCGCGATCTTGTTCCTGCTCATTACTATTCCGATGACCCGTTATACAGATAGAGCTATTAGACAGCGCACCAGTGCTCAGAACTCGGAAGGTTCAATCTGATGAGC
>JAGWVL010000018.1 GCA_018970885.1 Actinomycetales bacterium | reverse complement strand
CGCCTCTGTTGAAGAGATCACCAAACCAACAGAAGTTAAAGCACTACGTGCATCTATTAATGACATTCCTACTAAATCAATTGGAACAACAGAGTCGCCAGGTCCATCAGAGATTGTCAGTACAACTCCAGAACCTTTTTGCACACGAGTAGTGGCCAGTGGTACTTGGCTAGCAACTCGATCCTTAGGGATTCGTCCATCATGTGCACGTGTAACGGTTACAACATAATCACTGAGCAAGGCGGTTGCTTCAGCTTGTGTTAAACCAACCACATTAGGAAGTTGAGGCAGGTTGGATGTATTCACATCAGGGCGAGTAAGAAAGAGGCCACCAACAAGTAAACCAAGGGCAGCAACTCCACTGATTACACCAATTAATACCTTGCGTCGCGAAACTGGCTGCTTTGCAATCTTTGTAGTTACAACTTCGCCCGCTTGTACCTTGTACAGATCATCCAACATTAACCCTGCTGATTGATAGCGATCATCTGGGTTCTTAGCTAGGGCAACGGTTAATAAGGTGTCGATACCTGCGGGGAGCCCAGGAATAATGGAACTTGGCAGCGCGAATACACCGGAAACATGTTGGTATGCGATGGAAACCGGTGTTTCGCCTGTAAATGGTGGCTTTCCAGTAAGTACCTCATATAACAAACAACCAGTTGAGTAAATGTCACTTCGTAGATCTGCAACCTCACCTAATGCTTGTTCAGGGGATAAGTACTGCGCAGTTCCAACAACATTCCAAGTACTTGTAAGGGTCGCACCTAAATCAGCCAACGCACGTGCAATTCCAAAATCCATCACCTTTACATCACCATTATCGGTAATCATGATGTTTGCAGGCTTGATATCTCGGTGGACTATTCCGCTTTGATGTGAGTACTCAAGTGCTGCAAGAATCCCTTCGCCTATTTCAAGTGCGCGCTTTAATGGAACACGCTCACCTTTATGAATTAACTCGCGCAGCGTGTGTCCTGAAATTAACTCCATGACGATGTATGGCGCAGGTTCTTCACCAGAGTCATACACGGCAACAATTCCTGGGTGATTTAATGCCGCCGCCGCTAACGCCTCCTTACGAAAACGTGCAACAAAGGATGGATCACGGGCTAAATCGCTGCGCAATACTTTGACCGCAACCTGTCGGGCAAGACGAGTGTCTTCTGCAACATATACATCCGCCATTCCACCAGTACCGATCATCTCGCCTAATTTGTAGCGATCACCAAGCAGCGAATTAATCATGAGCTGCTCCTAACAGTGATGGTGATGTGGTCGATGTATCTGAAATATCTGCGATAAGTACGGTGACATTATCAGGTGCGCCGTTGACATATGTTGCATCAATTAAAAACTTAATAGCTTCATCTTTATCAGATTTCTTTAAGCCAGCCTTGATCTCTTTATCTGTTAAAACCCCTGATAAACCATCGGAGCACAACAAGTAACGATCACCCTTTTTAACCTCATACATTTGCAGAACAGGTGTTACATCTCCATCACCACGAAGGGCTTGCGTCAACATAGAACGCTGAGGGTGTTCGGCAGCCTCGGCCAATGAAATTGCACCTTGATCCAACAATTCCTGAATCACAGTGTGATCATTGCTGAGTTGTTCCAATGTATTTCCCCGCAAGCGATAACACCGTGAATCTCCAACGTGGAGCAGTGAGATGTACTTATCTCTAATCAACAAAGCGGTGAGTGTTGTTCCCATGCCGCGCTTGTCTATCTCTTCCTCAGCCACCACAGAAATTTCAGCATCAATACTGTGCAATGAGTGCATCAATAAATCTTCAACCGAATCCTCATCAATTTCAGGCGAGATCAAGGTTGGTGTCAGAGTCTGTAAAACCTCTACCGCGATACGAGATGCAACTTCTCCGGCTGCATGGCCACCCATTCCATCGGCAACAGCAATTAACTGCGCAGAGACAAAGCCAGAGTCTTCATTTCCTTGACGTACCAACCCAATAGCTGAACGCCCAGATGTTTCAAAGAAGTGTGCGCTCATGGCGCTAAGAGTATCGGTGTAACCTTCAAAGGTGAAGATTTACGCCCACCGCGGATCCTCGATGCACCACCCTGAGTTAACAATGGCTGCATATAAAGCGGCAATTGATGATGGTGCTGATGGTTTTGAATGTGATGTTCGAATTACTAAGGACAATCAATTAGTTTTATGGCATGACGCAGACATGAAAAGAGTTGCAGGTAGCTCTGCGCGTATAGCAGATTCAACATTTTCTAATATTAAACATATTTATCCAGAAGTATTAACACTCGAAGATTTGTTAATACTTGCTCGTGAAAACAAAAAAGATTTAGCGATTGAAACAAAGCATCCAGTCCCAACGGGAAGTGCAGTTGAAAGAAAAGTTTTAGAGCTATTAGCTCAAGAAAAACCAATTGTAGATATTCACATCATGTCTTTTTCTTGGCTCGCACTTGAAAAAGTACGGATGATTTCGCCAAAACAAAGCACCGTTGCATTACTGCATGACAGATTTAATTCTGCCATGCTCAGATTTACTTCGGCGAGTAGCATTGGTCCCGGAATTTCAAACCTCAGGAGTAACCCTCGCCTATTGAAGGATCCGCGCAATCTCTTTGTGTGGACCGTTGATGATGCCGACGACATGCGTTTTTGTGCTAACAATGGCGTTGATGTGCTGATCACAAATAACCCGTCAAATGCGAGGGCGGTACTCGGGTATCATTAGCAAGTGAGTACATACGCCTATCTCGGTCCCAAGGGAACATTTACAGAGGCGGCTCTTAAAAAGATCACCTCTTCTAATGATCGCCTTATGCCTTATGCAAATGTCACCGCTGCACTTGATGCGGTTCGTTTAGGTAAAGCCCACTTTGCTTTAGTGCCCATTGAAAACTCAGTCGAAGGTGTTGTTGCCCGCACACTTGATGAACTTGCAACAGGAGAACCACTAGTAATTGTTGGTGAAGTTACATTGCCAGTTTCCTTTGCACTGATGATCAAGGGTGATGACAAAGAGATTCTTCGAATCGCCACACACCCACATGCAGAAGCACAGTGCCGCAACTATGTTGCTGCCAATTACCCAGATGCAGAATTAATCGCGACAGCGTCTACCGCAGCTGCAGCGGAGGCAATATCACGTGGCGAGTTTGATGCAGCAATAGCAGCGCCGGTAGCAGCGGCTCACTACGGCTTGCGCGTGATCGCCGACAATATCGGTGACAACGTTGGAGCAATCACCCGCTTTATTCTCGTTTCAAAGCCAGGTTCTATTCCAAAAAGCACAGGTTGGGATCGCACCTCACTTGCAGTCTTTATCGGGATAGATCACGCAGGAGCGCTGCTTGATATCTTGACTGAGTTCGCAAAACGTGATGTAAACCTAACTTTCATCCAATCACGTCCAACCGGTTTAGAGCTTGGCCATTACCATTTCATCATTGACGCTGAGGGTCACATTGCAGATACACACGTGAAGGAGGCGGTAGAAAGCCTTCGAGCAATCTGTGAAGACATCAGATTCCTTGGCTCATACCCACGAGAAAAGGCAAGCAAATGATTGATATCAAGTTCCTACGTGAAAACCCAGATGTTGTTCGAGCATCTCAAAAGGGCCGCGGTGAAGATGAATCAATCGTTGACAAGGTTATTGCCATTGATGAAGTACGTCGTGCAGCGCTTGAAAAGTTTGAAACATTACGTGCTGAACAAAACCTTTTATCTAAGTCTGTTGGGGCTGCAAAAGGTGATGAAAAAGTGGCATTGCTTGAGAATGCAAAGGAACTTGCAACCAAGGTAAAGGATGCTGATTCAAAGCGCGCTGAGATTGAAGAGCAAAACAAGCGTTTAATCATGCAGCTTTCAAACATCTTGGATCCTGAAGCACCTATCGGTGGCGAAGCAGATTTTGTTGTGATCGAACATGTTGGAACTCCACGAAACTTTGATTTCCAACCCAAAGACCATGTTGAACTCGGAAAGTTATTAGGAGCAATAGATACAGAGCGGGGGGCAAAGGTTGCTGGATCTCGTTCTTATTACTTAACAGGTATTGGTGCCATGCTGGAGTTCGCACTTGTTAACTTCGCAATCTCATCTGCCTTAAAGGCAGGCTTTACTCCAGTAATTCCACCAGTACTTGTTAACCCTGCCGCGATGGAAGGAACTGGTTTCCTTGGACAAGCAGCCGAGAATGTTTACCACCTAGAAAAGGATGATGTTTATTTAGTTGGAACATCAGAGGTTCCACTTGCTGCAATGCACATGGATGAAGTTCTCCCAGTTGAGAAACTTCCTATTCGTTATGCAGGTTACTCATCATGCTTCCGTCGCGAAGCTGGAACATATGGCAAAGACACCCGAGGAATTATTCGAGTTCACCAGTTTGACAAGGTCGAAATGTTTTCTTTCTGTCATCCAGATCAAGCAAAAGAAGAACACAAGCGTTTGCTGCAGTGGGAAAAAGATTTCCTTAACGCAATGGAGATTCCATACCGAGTTATTGATGTTGCATCAGGAGATCTTGGATCTAGTGCGAACCGTAAATTTGATATTGAAGCCTGGATTCCTACACAAGAGGCGTACCGCGAGGTCACAAGCACCTCAAACTGCACGGAATTTCAAGCACGTCGCCTAAATATTCGATTCAAAGATGCTGACGGAACTAAGGCTGTTGCCACATTAAACGGCACATTAGTCGCGATTCCACGAATGATTGTTGCCATTCTAGAAAACCACCAAAATGCTGATGGCTCAGTAAATGTTCCAGCTGCATTGCAACCATTCTTAGGAGCACAACGATTTGAGTTGGTGTGAGTAAACGCCCAAAATTAATTGCAACAGATCTAGATGGCACGATCGTTTCGCATAAAGGTGTAATTACACAAAGAACAATTGATGCCTTTAAGCATGCTAGAGATTTAGGCATACACATTTTCTTTGTAACCGGCCGCCCTCCACGCTGGATGGGTGAGATCCGCGATGCATTTGGTTTTGGTGAAGCAATTTGTTGCAATGGTGCGATGTTGTATGACTTAATAAATGACAAAGTTTTAGAAGAGTGGATGATTTCGCCAGAAGATCAACTAGAGGTTGTTCGTCGAATGCGAATTGCGATGCCTGAAATGTCATTTGCGGTTGAATCAAATGATCACTATCACCGCGAGATTGCCTACATTCCAAAGTGGGATGTAGGTTTAGATAATGTTGGTGTTAGTAAAATTGAAGAAGCAATTTATCGTCCAGCGCTCAAGGTATTAGGACGTTGCAGTAATCACGAGTTCACATCAGATGAGATGGTTGAAGTTGCACACCGCGAACTCAGCGATCTTGTAACTGTTACCCATTCAACATCCAGAGACTCATTAATTGAAATATCAGCGCTTAATATTTCAAAGGGAACAACCTTGGCTCTAATAGCTGAACGACTTGGGTTAACCGCAGATGATTGCGTTTCATTTGGCGACAACCCCAATGATTTTTCAATGTTGCAATGGGCATCACGTTCCTATGCAATGGCAGATGGACACCCAGAAGCACCAACCTTTGCCACAGCAATTGCAGAACCATGCCAAGCCGATGGTGTCGCAAAGATCGTCGAAGAGTTGTTGGAACTACCCGCCTAAATAGCCACTCGATTTTAAGCCTGAGCCAATTTCGGGTAATCTCTCCCACGGAGGGCTCGCATAGCGGCCGAGTGCACCGGTCTTGAAAACCGGCAAACGAAAGTTTCGTGGGTTCAAATCCCACGCCCTCCGCCATTTTTTCTCTACCCGGAGCACAGCCTTTTTTTGTGGCTGAGTTCATACCGCGCAAGCGCTTCTCCACCTAGCCACTTGTTGGCCATAAGAGGAGACTAATCCCAGTTGTTTTACAGTGTCTTTTAAACAAGTCATTAGGGGAGTCGTCAATGTCAGGTGTCTTTTCACCAACACGCGCCAAGATCAAGGAGCGCACACTTCGTACAGATAAGTGGTGGTTACAACCACTGCTGACCTTTAGTGTGTTGATTTCATTTGTTATTTATGCAACCTTTCGTGCCTTTGAAAATGATAACTACTATAAAGATCATCTAATCTCCCCGTTTTATTCACCATGTTTATCTGAAGCTTGTGTTCCAGAGGCAACTATCAATGGCTTTACTCCGGTGAGTGCAACAATCCTTAACTTTGCACTTTCTCCTGCTCTTATTATTTTGATCTTTCCACTGGGTTTCCGTATGACCTGCTACTACTACCGCAAGTCTTACTACCGTTCATTTTGGATGTCACCTCCTGCATGTGCTGTTGCTGAGCCACATAAGAAGTACACAGGTGAAACTCGATTTCCATTAATTATCCAAAATTCACACCGTTACTTCTTTTATGCAGGTTTAGTTCTGAATGTAATTTTGACGTATGACGCGGTGATTTCATTTAAGAACCCTGAAGGCGAATGGGGTCATATGAGTGTTGGTTCACTTGTATTACTCGTAAGCTCCACATTGTTGTGGTTGTACTCGATGTCATGCCACTCATGCCGCCACACGATCGGTGGCCGTTTAAAGAATTTCTCAAAGCACCCGGTGCGATACAAGTTATGGTCATGGGTCTCTGTTCTTAACCATTCACACCAACAGTTTGCGTGGTTTTCTCTTGCAGCTGTTGCATTCGCCGATATCTATGTTCGCCAAGTTGCATCTGGCGCATGGACCAACTTCTACTTCTTCTAAAAGGAAAATCGACTATGACACTAGAACGCCATAAATACGATGTCCTTGTAATTGGGGCTGGTGGCGCTGGATTGCGTGCAGCTGTTGAAGCTCGCGAATCAGGGCTACGTGTAGCGATCATCTGTAAATCCCTATTTGGTAAAGCTCACACAGTCATGGCTGAAGGTGGTGCTGCTGCATCAATGGGAAATGTGAATGATAAAGATAGTTGGATGGTGCACTTCCGCGACACTATGCGTGGTGGAAAGTTCCTGAATCACTATCGAATGGCGGAACTCCACGCCAAGGAGTCACCAGATCGAATCTGGGAACTAGAAACTTGGGGTGCGCTCTTTGATCGCACCAAAGAAGGAAAGATTTCACAACGCAACTTTGGTGGACATGAGTATCCACGACTTGCACATGTTGGTGACCGAACTGGTCTAGAACTTATCCGCACAATGCAGCAAAAGATTGTTCAGTTGCAACAAAAGGATGGTCGCGAAACTGGTGACATGGAAAGTGGAATCAAAGTTTTCGCGGAACTAACAATTACCGATATTCTCAAAGAGAATGGAAAAGTTTCCGGTGCATATGGTTATTGGCGCGAGAGCGGTGAAGAGGTTTTGTTTGAAGCCCCAGCAGTAGTAATTGCAACTGGTGGCGTCGGAAAGACTTTTAAAATTACCTCTAACTCATGGGAAGGTACCGGCGACGGACATGCACTTGCATTAAAAGCTGGTGCAAACCTTGTTGACATGGAGTTCTTACAGTTCCACCCAACAGGAATGGTGTGGCCACCATCTGTGCGCGGAATTTTGGTAACTGAATCTGTTCGCGGTGAAGGTGGAGTTCTTACAAACAACCTTGGCGAGCGTTTCATGTTCAAGTACATTCCAGATGTATTTAAAGATAAGTATGCAGACAACGAAGCGGAAGCAGATCGTTGGTATGAAGATCAGGACAACAACCGCCGTCCACCAGAGCTATTGCCACGTGATGAGGTTGCTCGTGCAATCAACAGCGAGGTAAAGGCTGGTCGCGGAACTGAGCATGGTGGAGTTTTCCTCGATGTTTCAAAACGTTTACCTGCAGAAGTAATTAAGAAGCGTCTTCCATCTATGTGGCACCAGTTCTATGAACTAGCTGGCGTAGATATCACTAAGGAGCCGATGGAGGTTGGTCCTACATGTCACTACGTAATGGGTGGTGTTGAAGTAGAGCCAGATACTGCTGCTGCAGTAGGTGTCCCGGGGTTATTTGCCGCAGGTGAAGTTGCTGGCGGAATGCATGGTTCAAACCGTCTTGGTGGAAACTCATTGTCAGATCTATTGGTCTTTGGTCGTCGCGCAGGAATGGGTGCGATTGAGTATCTCAAGAAGAATGGCACAAACCCAGTAAGTGAAGCAGCGATTAAAGCAGCGGCTGCAAAGATTCAAGCTCCATTTGATCGCCAAGGTGGAGAAAACTCTTACTCCCTACATGCAGAGCTACAAGAGGTGACACACAACCTTGTTGGAATTATTCGCACAGGTGCAGAGCTAAAGGAAGCAATTGCAAAAATTGCTGACATTAGAAAGCGCAGTGCAAATGTTGTGGTTACTGGTGGGCGTAAGTTCAACCCAGGTTTCCACTTAGCATTTGATCTCGATAACATGTTGTTAGTTGCTGAATCAACTGCAAAATCTGCTGATGCCCGTGAAGAATCACGCGGTGGACACACACGTGATGACTTCCCAGGAATGGATAGTAAGTGGCGTCAGGTCAACCATATTTCCTCATTTGATGGTGAGAAGGTAAATGTTCGAGCACAAGCGCTACCAACAATGCCAAAAGAACTCTTCGAACTCTTTGATGTTCACGAGCTGGAGAAATACATGACACCGGAAGAAATCGCGAAAGGCGGTTCCAACTAATGGCGCGCAATATCAAGCTTCGCATTTGGCGTGGAGATTCAACTGAAGGCGGCCTCAAAGATGTTGTTGTCGAGGCTAACGAAGGCGAAGTAGTCCTGGATGTAATTCACCGTGTTCAAGCAACGCAAATGGGTGATTTGGCAGTTCGCTGGAACTGTAAGGCTGGAAAGTGTGGATCTTGTTCTATGGAGATCAACGGAAAGCCTCGTCTTGCATGTATGACACAGGTTGCATCATTTGGTGAGGAAGAAACAATTACCGTCACACCATTACGTGCATTCCCAATCATCAAAGATCTCGTTACAGATGTCTCTTTTAACTACAAAAAGGCTATGGAAGTGCCTGCATATGAGCACCCAGCAAACCTTGCTCCAGGTGAGGCGCGCATGGAGCAGATCGATGTTGAGCGCTCACAAGAGTTCCGTAAGTGCATCGAGTGCTTCCTATGCCAGGATGTTTGCCACGTTGTTCGCGATCACGAAGAGAATAAGAAATCTTTCGCAGGTCCTCGTTTCTTTATCCGTATCGCAGAGTTAGATATGCACCCACTCGATACCCTGAAGAATCGCAAGAAGACAGCGCAAGAACAACATGGTCTTGGAATGTGCAACATTACAAAGTGCTGTACCGAGGTTTGTCCAGAGCACATCAAAATCACCGATAACGCGATTATTCCTATGAAGGAACGAGTTGCTGATATTAAGTACGATCCAATTCGTTGGTTAGGTACAAAGATTCGCAAGCGCGAGGGCCTATAATTACTGCATGAAGTTGTTGGTTCGTTGGGGAGCGTTGGCGTTATCATTCTGGGTAGCCACAGCGTTGATTCCAGGGATCGACATCCAAGGTGGTTTTACAACTTATTTGTGGGTTGCTCTTCTCTTTGGACTTCTGAACGCAACACTTGGTTCACTTCTTAAACTATTAACTCTTCCTGCTGTGATCCTGACACTTGGACTATTCCTGGTTGTTGTGAACGCCGCTATATTGATGTTGGTTTCAAGTTGGAGCGACAAGTTAGAGGTCAATAACTTTTGGTCGGCAATCTTTGCAGCGATCGTGATTTCCGTAGTAACCCGGGTAGTTACAAGTATCAATAAGAAATCTGGACCGTTCTGAAATCCCTAGTTTTAGTCTCACTAGGAGGCGTAGCTGGAACTCTGGCACGTTATGGAATCGGTGCAATTTTTCCTGATGATCGGCAAGGAACTCTAATCGCAAATGTTGCAGGTGTCGCTTTAGCTTCTGCCCTGTTAGTTTTGATGGAACGCCGTGGAATCAGCCAATTACGCCTACTTTTGCTCCCTGGATTCTGTGCCGGATTTACTACCTTTTCAGCGGTTACCGCTCACTCCCTAGAACCAATTGAGGGAGGAATGCTCTTTCTTGCACAAAATGTTTTCTTTTCCCTGATCGCAGTAATTGTGGTTCTACCGCTTGCACGTAAATTGATTCCGGTGCGCTCATGAGAATGGCGATGATCGTTTTCGGAGCTGCTGTTGGTGGCCCACTTCGTTTTGTTGTTGATCAAAAGATTAGGACCTATACAGCCAAACCATATGGAATCTTCACGGTAAATATTCTTGGGTCTTTTCTATTGGGATTAACCTACGGAAAGGTTGAAGCAGGTTTCGATCTATTTGCAATTGGTTTTGCCGGTGCATTTACAACTTGGTCAACATTTATGTTGGATATCTACCTTGCATACGAATTAAAGCGTCACAAAGAAGCAGCAATTAACCTAGTGATGTCACTCGGTATTGGTTTACTAGCTGCTTGGTGTGGATTACAACTGAGTTAGCCCAGACTAGAATTAACGCAGTGATGCCATCCAGGCCTCAATCTCATCTGGGTGATGAGGAATGTGCTCACTAAGATTCAAGCAACCAGTTTCAGTCACGACAACATCATCTTCAATGCGGATACCAATTCCACGGTACTCAGCAGGAAACAGTTCATCATCAGGTTGGATATAGAGACCAGGTTCAACTGTTAAACACATTCCCGCTTCAAGAATTCCGTCGCGATACTGTTCAGCACGAGCATGAGCGCAATCATGAACATCCATACCTAACATGTGGCTTACACCGTGCAGCGTCCAACGCTTATGTAATCCCACAGCTGGATCCATTACCTCATCCAAACTCATTGTAAGAATTCCCATATCAATTAACCCTTGCGCCAAAACTGTATGACTCGCTTTGTTAATGCTTAAGAACTTTTCACCCGGTTTAATCGCTGCAATTCCAGCCTTTTGAGCCTCATAAACCAGCATGTAGAGCGCACGTTGGGCTGGTGTGAACTTTCCATTGATTGGCAAGGTTCGGGTGATATCTGCGGTGTAGTAAGAATCAACTTCAACTCCTGCGTCTAGAAGCAGCAGATCACCGTTCTTAACTACGCCATCATTTCGGTTCCAGTGAAGAACACATGCATGTGATCCAGCGGCTGCAATTGTGTTGTACCCGAGATCATTTCCTTCAATACGTGCGCGACCAAAGAACGCTGCTTCAACGACGCGTTCTCCACGAGGGGTCGCGACCGCTGCAGGAAGTGCACGGATTACATCATTAAAACCACGGTGTGTCGCATCAACAGCTTTTTGCATCTCTGCAATTTCATACTCATCTTTAATTAAGCGAGCAACTGAAACAAACTCAACTAATTCAGCATCACGTGGATGCTCTTTAACTGTTGTATCAACAACCTCATCAAAGCCATGAAGGGCTGCAGATTTCTTTCCCTTTAGGAACTTCTCTAACTCTGAGATCTCGCGAACTTCAATTCCGTAACGCTGCGAGGCTTCATCAGTTGTGAAGCGACGCCCAACCCACAATTCACCGTTTTTTGCATCAGTGTAGAAAGCAGAGGTATCGCGTGTGGAACGTGGGTTGATAAACAAAATTGGATTATGTCCGCCATCAGCTGGATCCATAACAAGAACTGAGTCTGGATTTGCTTCAACACCCTGAACACCTGTGTAGTAAGCAAAGGCTGTATGTGGTCGGTACAAATAATCGGTGTCATTGCTGCGCTGCTTTGGTCCACCACTTGGAATTACTAAACGGACTCCAGTAAATGCTGCAGATAATGCTGCGCGACGGCGAACACAGTGCGAGATAACCTCATCTTGAGTGATTCCAGTTAAAGGAGTTGCTGCCCAACCGGTCTTCATAAACTCGGCAAACATTTCTGATGGGGCTACGTCGTACACACGCTTTGCACCAGTATTTAACGCCTTATCTGAATTCTCCATACATCTAGCCTACAAGAGGCTAAAGAAAACCATCTACTTAACTTTAAAAGTTATCTCTCTTGAAGTGGTGGTCACCATTTTTGGCTTAATAACGACAAATCGAGCCAAGAAGGTGTAATTTCCCTTTGTAAATGCTGGTGCAACAACCTTGTCGCCATACTCATTTACAAAACTCTTAGCCTTGCCGCAAAAGATCATTTCCTTTTCTCCCACCCAGGCATCTTTGCCCTGAGTCCCTTTTCCATTACCTGGTTGGACATAAACTGATTGAGCTTCGTTCTTATCCTTGGCATACAAACCAAACATCACATAAGCATTTGGAAAGAAGTAAGACTTGTCGATGCTGTATTTGATGTAAACATCTTTACAGCCATTTGGATCCAAGGTGAGTGTGTCAACCACAGTATAAGTGAGAACAGTCTTCTTGTTATAGACAATTTTTTCAGTAACCGTTGCAGCATTAGCTGGAGAAAAATTGGCAGCGAGGAGAATAAAGATTAGGGAAACACTTCGAAATTTCATTAGCAAAGCCTAAAATGAGGAAATGAACAACAGGTAAACACAATGAGTATTTCTCCAATAATTTATGCATTACATTTGTGGTATGAAGATCTGGGCCATAGTAATTACAAGTTTTATTGTGGCCTTTTCAAACGTGACGCCTCTTCAGGCTCATACAAATGGAGCAACTTCTGTTCATGAAATTTCTCAAGAGGCTGCACCAAGAGCAAATCTAGAAATTAAAAAAGATCCAACGGGTGGATACAACGTTCATGTTGTTACGAATAATTTTGTGTGGCGTCCTGAAATGGCCTCTATGAAACATATTCCCGGCGAAGGCCACGCGCACGTATTTTTAGATGGTCGTAAAATTATGCGCATCTACAACGAATGGTTTCATTTAAACACCTACCAATTCTCAACACGATCAGGTGAGCAACTGTTAAGTATTGAATTTGTGGGTAATGACCATGCCCCATACACAATTAATGGGTTACCAGTCGGTGCTGAGCAAATTGTTGATGTTCCAGATGATGAGATTCAGCCCACTTCAAAAAATGACAACGTAGTTCAAATCGGCCTGCTAGTTGTACTTGTTTTTGCGCTAGCAGGATTACTTTTCAGGCGTAAACGAGCTAAGTAAGTCGCGAAGCCCAAGAGGTTGTATTCTTTACCCGTAACAAGGAGACGTCGCATAGCCCGGTCGAGTGCGCCTCACTGCTAACGAGGTAAGGTGTTAAAGCCTTCAGGAGTTCAAATCTCCTCGTCTCCGCTCAAAAATTTAAGGAGTGTGCGTGCCACATTTTAAGGTTGCAATTGTTGGCGCGGGCCCTGCTGGTTACTTTGCAGCACAAGCATTACAAAACCTTGCAAATGAAGAACAATCTTTTTCAATCGACATGATTGAACGCTTACCAACCCCTTGGGGTTTGGTACGAAGTGGTGTTGCACCAGATCATCCAAAGATTAAAACCGTGTCAAAGGTCTTTGAAAAGATTGCAAACGCAGAAAACTTTAGATTATTTGCAAATGTTGAAGTAGGCGCGGATGTAACCGTTGCCCAACTGAAAGAAAAGTATGACGCTGTAATTATTGCGACAGGCTCTTCTATTGGTAAGAAGCTAGGCATCCCTGGCGAAGAGCTGCGGGGATCACTTTCTGCAGCGGTTTTTGTGCCTTGGTATAACGCTCACCCTGATTTTGTTGGCGTGGATACGCCATTGGATTCAGATACTGCAGTTGTTATTGGTGCAGGAAATGTTGCGATGGATGTTGCTCGTATGTTGGCGTTAGAACCGAGCGAACTAGATCCAACCGATACCGCAGATCACGCAATTGATGCGCTGAAAAAGAGCAATATTCGTAAGGTGTACATCAGCGCGCGCCGCGGGCCAGAGCATGCAGCATTTACTTCACCAGAGTTACGTGAGCTGCCAAAGTTAGAACATACAAATGTTGTCATGCGCAAAGAGGATATTGAAGCTGCGATTGATCGAGCAGGAGCGGAACCCGAAAAGGATGTAAAGAGTAATTTGGATGCGATGTTGCTAATCGCCGAAAACCCAAAGAGTGAGCATGAACGCACTATGGAGTTTTTGTTTCAACACACACCAAAGGAAATCCTGGGAACAGATCGCGTAGAAGGCGTTGTTTACTCAACACCTAATGGCGATGTAACCATTAAGTGCGGCCTTGTAATTAGCGCAATTGGTTATCAAGCACAGGGTATAGACGGTGTTCCATATGAAAATGGAAGAGTTGTTAACACCGATGGACGCGTAAGTGAGAATCTTTATGTAGTTGGTTGGGCAAAGCGCGGACCTTCAGGTGTGATTGGCACAAATAAGTCAGATGCAGCAGCTGTTATAGAGCTATTAGTTTCAGATTTAAGCGCTCCTAAAAATGCTGGTGATATTTCAGAGTTACTTACTCATCAAGTAGTTGTCACCCAAGAACTGTGGCAAAAGATCAATGAGGCTGAAGTTGCAGCTGGTGAACCTTTAGGAAAGCCACGTCGTAAATCAATTACTCGTGATGAGTTGTTAAAGCACGCAGAACTTTAAAGCGGCTGGATAATTCCTAACTGCTCTCGGAAACCCAAAGCGTCCCAAGCATCAAATCCGTCTAGGACAATACCATCTCTGATTGTGTCGATTGAAACCCCATCGACTGCGATCTTTGCACCACTTGCTAATTTACCAAGATAGTCAGCTCCAGAATGTGTACCTGTTAGGTGCCAACGTGTAACAACTCGGTCACCTTCGGCAATGATTTCGCGGACTTCAAAGTGAAGATCAGGAAAAGCAGCATGCCATTTTTTCCATTGCTCGCGAAATGATTCACGGCCAACTCCGAATTTAGGATCATTTCCAGCAGCATCTAGCGCGATAAATCGATCAATTGCTGATTCATCTTTTTGATTCCAGATTTGTTCAAAGAAATCAGCAGCGGCTTGACGGTTTTCTTCTAAAGAACTCATGATGCAACCACAGTGATTTTAGATTCTAGATGTTCTAGAACATGAGCCTTCTTACCAACAGCTAATTCTCCAACCGATTTTAAACCAAGAGTTTTTGCCGGAAGAGTTGAGGCAGCATAAACGCAATCTGTGATACTTTTATTAACTTGCAAGAAGTTGTTAAAAGCTTTATCCATAGTCAAAGTGCTGCCTGCTAATGAATGATTTGAGGTTAAGCGCGCTACACCATTAACTACTACAACTTCGAGTGAACCAATTGAATATCTTCCATCAACACCACCCGCGGCTGACATCGAGTCTGTTATCAGAATTGTTCGCTTGTCTCCCGATGCCAGAACCTCCTGAAGAATTTCATCTGAAACATGGACTCCATCAAGGATCATTTCAAGTGCAATCTTCTTTTGGGCCAGTGATGCCGCGGCAATTGTGGCCGCACCTTCTGATGTCTTTGGCATCCCGTTACTAAAGTGTGTAATTAGCTTTGCGCCAGCAGCAAAAGCAGCGTTAGTAGTTGCTACATCTGCTTGCGAGTGACCAAGTGCAACGGTAACTCCGCGAGAAGTTAAATATTCAACCACCTCTATTCCACCATCAAGTTCTGGCGCAAGTGTGACCATAGATATTGAACCTTGGCCGGCATCAATGAGTGCCGACAGTTCAGCGATTGTTGGTGAGCGCAAAAGAGTTGGCTCATGTGCACCGCAGCGTGCATGCGAAAGGTAAGGACCTTCTAGGTGAATTCCTTCAAAAACCCCGGCATTGACCATGGGTAAAAGACGAAGGATTTGTGCTTCTAAGACTCCGATGGGTTCTGTAACAAGGGATGCAATATGAGTTGTAGTACCGCGTGCCAGGTGAGTGTTTCGCGCAGTAGCAACATTTTCAGGGGCAAGATCCGAGAAGTAGAAACCTCCACCACCATGTGAATGAATATCAACAAACCCCGGAATTAAAGTTCCAGTGTGGTTTGAATCTGGTGTCTCGGTGCAGTTAGTCGAAATAGCCGTAATGAACCCATCTGCTGCCTTGATACAAACTTGCTTCTTAATTTCCCCATCGATTACTGCAGCAGCGCCATGTATATGCATTATTTGCCAACCTTTAACAGATCAAATGCCAACATGGCGCAACCAATTGTTCCAGCCTTAGATTTGTAATGCGCAATCTTAAGTTTGGGCTTTCGTTGAAAAGTTAAAGAAGAATCCAAATAATCTCTAATTGGTTTCAAGAAGGTTTCACCTGCATTAGAAAGCCCTCCGCCAAAGACAATAATCTCTGGAGCCAGAATTGTAATCAACATTTCACACGCTCTAGCCATTGCCGAAGTTGCATCATCCCAAACTTGTTGTGCGACTGGATCGCCTGCAGTAACTAATTTGTAAATCTCTTCAGTTGTTACACTTGCATTTCCACTAAGTCCTTCATACGCTTTGCTCATTGCAAGAGTTGAAGATGCTGCTTCTAGACATCCTGTTTTTCCGCAAACACATGGATACTTGCCGTTGACATTTACATGGCCAATTTCACCAGCAAATCCTTCAGCTGATCGAATCTGGCCATCAATAATTAAAGCTGCTGCGATTCCAGTTCCAACAGGAATAAAGATTGCATTACGGGCACTTTTTGCAGCACCATTGCGCATTTCAGCCACCGCTGCGGTACGAACATCATGTCCAAATGCAACAGGTATGTTGATTGCATCGGCCAAAAGCTTTTGAATGGGCAGATTATTCCACTGCAGATTTCCGGACCAGCGAGATATGCCAGCAGGTTCATCGAGAGCCCCTGGTACTGCTAATCCGATCGCATTAACTGTTTGTTGTTTTGAAAATTGCGCCACTAATTCAGCAATTGCTTTAACAGTTTGTGTACCTGTTACATCCGCCTTGGGGGTCGGAGCATTGATTGTTGCGATGACATTGAAATCACAGTCAACTAATGCACTCTTGATTTCAGTTCCACCTACATCTACTGCGACTACATGATTCACAGAGATGAGTGTAATTACTTATCGAGAATGATGGAGCGAGACAGTCCGCGTGGATTATCAGCATCTACGCCACGCTTCTTAGCGATGGCAATTGCCACTCGCTGTGCACGGATTAAATGTGCCATAGGGTCTAATGTGCTTGATTCAAAGAGCGCTCCGGTTGATTTTATATCACGAATCAGGTCAGCAGGAATTTCACCAAAGGCCCAAACAGCACGACCTGGTTGTGAGATTGATAGCGGACCATGACGGTAATCAAGTGCTGGGTATGCCTCGGCCCAGAATTGTGAAGATTCACGTGTCTTTAGTGCAGCTTCATGTGCAAGCCCAATGGTCCACCCGCGGCCTAAGAAGCTGATCTGTTCTACTTCTACTAAATCTGAAATATCACTTGCTAGTGCTTCTTCGGCGTCTTTAACAATCGAATTAAGATCAAGTCCCAGGTGTGCACGAAGTAAGCCAAGTGCTGCAGTTGCCCAACGAGTCTGTAACACAGATTTTTCATCTGCAAAATCCATAATGATTGTTTCTGTTGCGCGATCTTCGACAGGTGAGTTATGAATGGCAGTCAGAACAACCGAAGGTGTCTTGATTTTTCCAAGCAATTCAACGATTTCAGTTGTTGTTCCGGAACGAGAAATAGAAACGACCCGGTCGTACTTGCGGTCATAATTGAATTCAGATCCTGCATAGACATCGGTTTCGCCATGGCCTGCAGCTTCGCGCAAAGAGGCGTAGGCCATTGACATAAACCATGAGCTGCCGCACCCAACAACGGCGACTTTCTCACCCTTTTGGGGAAGCTTTTCAAAGACGGCTGGGGCGTATTCAGCGACCCGGCGCCAGATTTGGGGCTGGGAGGCGATTTCGATATCTGCATGGGAGGCGAGAGTCATGGAGGAACCGTATGGGTTTGGCTGTCTAGAAGTCAAGAATTTTGCGCGTTTTTGCCATAATTTGTTCGTTATCAAACAGTTACTTGCAGATCATTGATTTACCTTCAGGAAGGTGGTCGACTTCCTTCAACTAAGCCCCTTCACCGGGGCCTTACCCGTCAGGAGAAATAGTTTATGAAGAAAGTGACTCGCCTAGGCGCACTCGTTGCCGCCACAGGTCTGATCGCATCTTCTGTCCTAGGTACGACAGCTAAGGCAGCGGATGTAGTTGAACTCAAGATGGTCGCGGCAGATTACGCAAACATGCAGCCATTTTGGGATGACCTCTCAGCACGTTTTACAAAAGCAAACCCGACAATCAAGGTCAAGGTTGATGTTGTTTCTTGGGAAACAATTGATGACAAAGTAAAGACACTTGTTGCAACAGGTCAGACACCTGACATTGTAAACAAGGGCGATTATTCAGCCGCAGCAGCTGAAGGCCTTCTTTATCGCGCAGACGAAGTTATCAGCAAAGAAGTTCTTGCTGACATCGTCCCAACATTTTTGAATAATTCGAAGTACAACGGCGTTGTATATGCCGTCCCAGACCTAGCTTCAGCACGCGCACTCTTCTATAACAAGGACATCCTTAAGAAAGCTGGCGTAACAAAACTTCCAACAACTTGGACTGAGCTAGAAAAGGTACTAAAGCAGATCAAGGCTAAGGTTCCGGGCGTTTATCCATACGCACTTCCACTAGGTCCAGAAGAAGCACAAGCAGAGTTTGCAATTTGGGCTGGTGGCAATGGTGGAGTTTTGTTTAAGAATGGTAAGTGGACACTTAACTCTAAGGAAAATGTTCAAACCATGGAATTTCTCAAGAAGCTCACAGATCAAAAGTTAACTCAACCAAACCCTGCTAAGTGTGATCGCACAGCATGTGCACAGGCACTTTTTGCAGCTGGTAAAGCAGCATTCATCAATGGTTCAGTCTTCCTAGAAGGATGGCTAAAGGACAATGGTGGAGCTTCAATCAACATCGGTTCCGGTTCATTTGTTGCTGCACCAGGCAAGAAGCCTGTAACACTTGGTGTTCAGGACTACTTCACTGCTTACAAGGCAAATGGTCGCAAAGCTGAAATATCAAAGTGGATGGACTTCATCTTTGAACCAACAAACTACGCAGGATTCCTAAAGGCGGCAGGCGGATTTATTCCTGCAACCAAGTCAGCAGGAGCAATCGCTGCCAAGGATGCAAAGCTTGCACCATTTATTAAGTTGCTTCCATCTGCAATCTTCTATCCAGGAGATCAGGCTTCATGGCCAGCAGTTAAGGGCGCAATTCAGCAGCAAGTCGGAACTGCACTAGTGAATCCAAAGAAAACCATGGATGCACTTCAGAAAAAGGCTGAAGCAGCTTCTAAGTAATCGCTCTTTTCGCCTTAAAAAGGGGCACGGTGGTATGGGTTGGGGGTTCGCGAGTTATCGCGAACCCCCGCTCTACTTTTTAATTTTTTCAACAAATACAATTAGCGCCTTGAGTAGTAAGAACAAAATGAGGAGAGCACAGTAAATGCCAAATTCGGTAAATCGAAGGTCCCGCCTTGGCGCACTTCCGTGGATCTTTCCAGCATTATTTATGATTTTCGCATTTGTCTTATGGCCAGCATTTGAAATGATTCGAACTTCTTTTCAAGAGGTGAGCTCTTCAGGAATTACGCAAGGTTGGGCTGGACTTGAAAACTATAGAAATCTTTTAATAAATCCAGATCTACCAAATGTTTTAATCCGGACATTTATTTGGGTTGTAGGAATTGTTTTTTTTACTATTGTAATTTCCTTACCTGTAGCTCAATTGCTCAACGCAAAGTATCCAGGACGAAAACTTGTTCGATGGGCTGTCATCATTCCTTGGGCAGCATCCGTTGTGATGAGTTCAACTATTTGGAAGTGGATCCTTGATCCGTATTACGGAGTACTTAACAAGATCGCAATGGATTTGAACATTTATACCGAACCCATTGATTTCTTAGCTAATCCAAAACACTCATTTGGGTGGTTGATGGTTGTTGCAGTTTTTGTCTCTATCCCGTTTACTTCCTTTGTTATTTTGGCTGGACTATCAACAATTCCAGATGACATTGTGGAAGCTTCAACTGTTGATGGAGCAACTGCTTGGAAGGGCTATAGACACATCAAATTTCCATTGATTAAGCCTGCACTTCTAGTTGCGATGGCAATCAATTTAATTAATATCTTTAATGCGTTTCCGATAATTTGGGTAATTACCGGGGGTGGTCCGGGCTATGAAACCGATACAACCACAACCTTGGGATACAAGATTTCCTTCCGAGATCAAGATATTGGTCAATCTGCCTCAATGGCATCGATCAACCTCATTATTATTTTGCTCTTTATTGGCATCTTCTTGAAGGTTTCTAAGAGTCAGGAGCGAAACTCATGACCACTCTTCTTGTTCCAAAGCGCCAGAAGCGTTTCACAGGAAAGAAGGTAAGTTTAACCATCTCCGCATGGGTGCTTGGATTCTTGTTTTTTGCACCATATTTTCAGATGCTCCTCACCGCTCTAAAGCCACAGGAAGAGATCACATCAATTCCACCTACCTACTTCCCCAAAAATTGGGCTTTCGAAAACTTTATTAATGTGTGGAAAGAGATTCCACTCGGCACATTTATTAAGAGTTCCTTTGTTATTTCTATGTCAGCGACATTGATTGTTATGTTTATTGCTATTCCAGCGGCTTACTACGTGGCCAGAAATGATTTCCGCGGTCGCAAGCCATTTCTTTTTCTAGTACTTGTGACACAAATGTTCGCCCCCACAGCATTAGTAATTGGAATCTTCCGGGAGATTGCTAAATTACAATTGGTAAACACTTATCTTGGATTAATTCTTGTCTACGCAGCATTTAATATGGCTTTTTCTATTTGGATACTCTCCAGTTTCTTTTCGAGCATCCCCAAAGAGATTGAAGAAGCTGCCTGGATTGATGGGTGTAGTCGTTTTTCAACCCTACGACGAATTGTTCTGCCGTTGTCGCTTCCGGGACTTGCAACAGCTTTCATCTTCACTTTTATTGCTGCCTGGAATGAGTTCGTCATTGCTCTCACATTGACATCTTCGCCAGAACAAGAGCCACTTACAGTGGGCCTAACAGCGCTCATTGGCTTCTATCAAGTGCAATGGCAGTACTTATTTGCAGGATCTCTGATCGCAATCGTTCCTGTCGTTATTCTCTTTGCGTCGATTGAAAAATGGCTCGTTGGCGGACTAACTGCCGGAAGTGTGAAATGAGTAAACAAGATCGACTTTCACGCATACTCGAGATTGTTGTTGAAAAAGGAAGCGTTGATGTCGAAACAGTTGCCCAAGAACTAGAAGTTTCAACCGCCACAATTCGACGTGATTTTGATTCGTTGGCTAAAAAACAACTTCTCTCACGCACTCATGGTGGTGCAGTAGCAACAGGCGGATCATTAGGTATTCCACTTACCTACAAAGTCGCAAAAGAAGATGAAGTGAAACAGCGAATCGCGGAAGCCGCTGCCGATATGGTTTCTCGATATGACATCATCGGAATTAATGGTGGAACTACTACTACTGCAGTTGCTCGTGCAATAGTTGCAAGACCGGAATTCACACCAGGGGATGTCTCAGATTTACAGCCAGCGCTTACTGTGGTTACCAATGCCGTAAACATTGCTGCAGAGTTAACTGTGCGACATCAGATCAAGATAGTTGTCACAGGCGGAGTTGCGCGTCCACAGTCTTACGAACTAACTGGACCATTTGCTGAAGAGGTTCTTAAAGAAGTCAATATTGATATTGCTTTTCTTGGTGTGGAGGCAATTGACTCAATGATTGGCGCGGCTGCACGACATGAAGACGAAGCACGTGTTAATCGACAGATTGCTGCGCGCGCACGCAAGATTGTTGTCGTTACAGATAGTTCAAAGTTTAAGAAAAGAGCATTTGCGTCAATCAGTCCTATTAGTGATATAGATATTCTTATTACAGACAGTAGGGTTGATTCGCGGTTAGTAAGAGACTTTCGCGCACTTGGCGTCGAGATTGTGATCGTTTAAGGAGCACTATGTCCCGCACAAATGCTAAAAAATTGGTTCTAGAGGCCAAGGACTCAGGCGTTGCCATTGGAGCATTTAATGTGATTCTTCTGGAGCATGCCGAAGCCCTAGTTGCAGGTGCAGAAAGAGCAAAACTTCCTGTCATTTTACAAATTAGTGAAAATTGCGTTAACTACCACAAAGCTTTAAAGCCGATTTCTGTGGCAACAATTGCAATAGCGGAATCATCAATGGTTCCAGTGTCAGTTCATTTAGATCATGCAGAGAGTGAAGATCTTGTCAAAGAGGCCTTAGATCTTGGCTATGACTCAATTATGTTTGATGGATCAAAGCTTTCTTATACTGACAATGTAATGGCAAGTGCCCGAGTGGCTGCGCTATGCAAAAGTTACGGAGCAACTCTCGAAGTAGAAATTGGTGAAGTTGGGGGAAAAGATGGTGTTCACGCACCAGGTGTGCGGACTAATCCGCTTGAAGCAAAGGCCTTCGCCGAAGCCACAGGCGCAGATTTATTAGCGGTTGCAGTTGGTTCTTCACATGCAATGACAACTCGTAACGCCACTTTAGATTTTGATCTGATTCAAGAGATTACAAAAGCAGTTTCAGTGCCTTTGGTGTTACATGGCTCATCTGGTGTTAGTGACGGTGATTTACAGAAGGCTGTTAAAGCAGGAATGGGCAAGATCAATATTGCAACTCATCTCAATAATGTTTTTACCCACGAAATTCGTCAAGCTCTGGACTCAAACCCAAGACTGGTTGACCCTCGTAAGTACATCGCACCAGGTCGAGATTCAGTTGCAACTGAAGTCGCCAGACTGCTCACATTGCTACACAACTAGTTGAATTCAGCGACTTCTCCAGCTATTGCTGATTTTTCAAGCGCCTGCATCATGTGTGCAGTATCAAATCCTCTGTTGTACTCACCAATTCCTAAATGGGTGATATCAACTCGCTTCAACGGATCGGGATCACGAATGGTTACACCCAACGCTTCTAATTTCGCTCTGCGTTGATCAAAGTAATCTTCAAAAGAATCACCGTCTCCCCAACAACGAAATGCTAAAGCAGCTGCGCGCGGCCACATCATGTATTCGGCATGGATCGGAGATTGAATGTATTCACTCCACAATTGAAACTGCACACCTGTTGCACCCGGCAGTGGAGTAAATGCCAGAACATCATCAAATGTTACTGGGCCACCTATAGCAAGTGGTTCAGCTGATGAAACCTCTTGAGAATAATCAAAGTAGGTAGGGAAAACAGGCCCCTGGATAACTTCGCGGCCATAATCAAGTGCAATCTGAGCTATCGCAGCACCACGCCACGACATCACCGCGGCTTGAGTTGCGTGCTCGGGATCAAATGCGAATGCGTCATCCCAGGTCACCATCTTCTTACCAAGGTTGTTGATGATGATTTCAACTTCCTTCATGAAGAAGATAAAGATTTCTTTCGTAGTGGTAAAGCCTTGCGATTTCATCCAGGCCACAACTTCAGGGTCAAGTAACCAGTTGTTAATCAGCGATTCATCACCACCAACATGGATGTACTCAGAGGGAAAAAGTTGCGCGACTTCTTGAAATACCTTTTCAAGAAACTCAAAAGTTTCAGGAAATGGACGAAGTAAGTAATCAGAAATTCCCCATCGCCCGCTTACCTCTACATGCTTTTGGTTAATTCCAAATTGCGGATATGCTGCAAGTAAAGCACCAGTGTGTCCAGGAATATTTATTTCAGGCACCACCTGTATTCCAAGAGAAGTTGCATGACGAATGATTTTCTGTACATCTTCATGAGTCAGATATCCAGAATGTTCTATTCCATCAAAAGTTGCTTCAAGCTGTCCGTGATTATTTTGACTGTGCTTTCGAATAGAACCTACTTCATGCAACAAAGGGAAAACTTTGCTCTCAAGGCGCCAGCCTTGATCATCAGTTAGATGTAAGTGCACAGTGTTGTAGTCAAAGATTGCCAAAGAGCTAATGGTCTTCTTGATGAAATCTGCATCAAAATAATGCCGAGAAATGTCAAGCATCGCCCCACGCCAACGCATCATGAGGAGATTATGTCTGGTGTGGCAAGCCTGTATAGGGATCTCTTAAAGATAGTTCCTTATTCCTCAAAGGGTAAACCTCGGGTTAAGAGTGTTGAGCGCGCTGAGCTGCTCAAACATGCTGGTTTGTAACTCGCCTCACTTAATCAACCCCAAGTCGTAACCTAAATTTCAACTGCTCGATACGCGGTATTGGTTAGATGCCCCTATGAATAAACCCCTCACATCACGCACAATCTTTAGTTGGGGCTCTCTGGCCCTAGCTACATCGCTACTAGTTTCATTGCTAGTCCCAACAGCGCAGGCGGCGACTTATTCGCTTCCAAACGCTCCGACAAATGTCACCTCCTATTTAGGCGCTAAAGGCGTCGTTGTTCGTTGGGTAGCTGGCGCAGAGGTCGAACCTGGCGTCATCGGTCACGTTGTTTCAGCGGGCGCAGGCTCATGCCCAATCTT
>JAGWVL010000017.1 GCA_018970885.1 Actinomycetales bacterium | reverse complement strand
CAACTGTCATTAACTCAAAAGCTTTACGCAAAATTTCAGAACGGTATCTAGGCGCGGTCTTTGCCCAGGCCTTTGCAGCTGTATCTGCTGCAGCTATTGCGGCATCACATTGTGCATCTCCGGCAAGAGCAACCTCGGCGATTACTGAGCCATCGCTGGGATCGTAAACAGGTAGCTTTCCAACTCCATCAACCCATCGGCCATCAATATATAACTGTGTATGCATGGGTGAAGCATACGCTTTAGGTAAAAAACAGTGAAGAACCGTGCTCTGCGGTAGAGTGATGCTTATTAAGTTGCAGTAATTGCAATTAAAAGAGGAGTTTTAAGTGCCTAAGTCGTGGACCGATGATGCGCCAGCCCCTGAAGTTTTAAAGGATCATGCACATCTCAAAGACTCTTTCTTTTACACAATCAAGAGACGTTTGCTGGGTAATCCGCTTAACCGCCACTCGTTAGGACATCAGCGTCTCAGCAAGCGTTATGCCTTGGGAATTTTATCTTCTGATTGTATTTCATCCTCTGCATACGGCTCTGAACAGATTTTGATTGCACTGCTACCAGCATTTGGTTTAGCAGCATTCGCATTGCTTATGCCAATGACCGCAGTTGTACTAACTATTTTGGTAATAATTACCTTGTCTTACCGCGATGTAATCAATGTATACACAAAAGTAGGTGGCGCTTACATTGTTTCGCGTGACAACTTTGGACCTGTAGTTGCTCAGATCGCAGCGGTTGCATTGATGCTCGATTACATCGTTACAGTTGCAATTCAATCTGCAGCTGGAGTTGCAGCGATTATCTCTACCTTCCCATCTCTTCATGATTACAAGATTCCGATGATCTTGGTTGTTATTGGAATTCTTACCTATGGAAATCTACGTGGAGTGAAAGAAGCCGGTAAAGCCTTTGCATTACCAACTTATTTTTTCGTTAGCTGCATGTTTATAGTTTTCTCAGTTGGTTTATACCGACAGTTCAATGGAACACTCATTCAACTAAGTGTTGATCAGCCTGGTGCCGTTGAGATTGGACAAGAGCAGGGTTTGCTGACTTTTGCAGCAATCTTCATCTTGCTACGTGCATTTGCAAATGGTGGCTCCTCACTAACCGGTCTGGAAGCTATTTCAGATGGTGTGGCGCTCTTTAAGACTCCAGAGCATGTAAATGCCCGCAGAACTTTGTACATCATGAGTACTTTGCTTGGAACCTTAGTTCTAGGTGTTTCATGGTTTGCCCACAAGATTCACGCTGTTCCGTACGAATCCGGAACTCCAACGGTGATCTCCCAAATCGCCAAGACCATCATGGGCGATGGCGCAGTTGGTCAGATCATGTTCGTAATGGTGCAGTTGGCGACAATGCTTATCTTGTTCGCTGGCGCCAACACCACATATAGCGCCTTCCCTATCTTGGTGAACTTTGTTGCTACCGATGGTTACCTTCCACGCCAATTAACCAAGCGTGGTCACCGACTAGCTTTTTCAAATGGAATTTTGCTTTTGGCGGGTGGTGGAATTCTTCTGGTTCTTATCACCGCAGGATCTGTAGAACACCTAGTTGCCTTCTACGCACTTGGAGTATTTACCGGCTTCACTTTGGCCGGATTTGGAATGACTCGTCATGCACTTCGTAACAAAACGGGACAGTGGCGTGCAAAGGTATTTATCAACGGTCTCGCTGGAACAGTTTCATTGATTGTTGTAATCATATTCTCCGTTGTGAAATTTACAGAAGGAGCCTGGTTAGTACTCATAACAGCTCCAATCTTGGTAGTAACTTTCCTACGTTTACGTCGTCAGTACACCCGTGAACAAGAAGCATTAGCTGTTAAGCAACATCAAGAGCGTGCTACTTCGATTGCGCGTCATGATGTCACAGTTCTTGTCGATAATGTTGATATTGCAACAGTTGGTGCGATTCGTTACGCGCGAAGTTTGAAGCCACGCAATTTATCTGCAGTTCACTTTGTAATTGATGATCGTCGCGCAGAGCAGATTCAAAAGGCTTGGGCTGAATCAGATGCACTTGATGATGTAACTCTTGAATTAATCGACTGTCCTGACCGTCGACTTGCAAACGCAGCACTAGATTATTCAATTCGGATGACAGAGAAATCAGATGTTGAATTAACGCTGCTATTGCCGCGTCGCGCATACTCTGGTTTCTTGGGCCGTTTACTTCATGATCAAACTGCTGAAGAAATTGCTGCGCCTATTTCACAGCTTCCTCGTGTAGTTGCAACAATTGTTCCTTTCGATGTTGATCGCATAACATCTGGTAAATCATTATTTAACACTCCAACTAAACCTGAGCCTGCAGTGACATCTAAACCAGTTCAAAAAGTTGCACCTGTAGATATTGAACCAATTAGTCACTACGCAGAAAATGTGACACCGATTGGAAAGATTGAGTGGCGCAAGCGCGCACAGGTTCAAGGTCGAGTTACATCGATTAAAACCGCGCCTCGTGGCTCTGCGCCAACTCTAGAAGTAGAGATTTGGGATGAGACTGGAGGGGTTTCATTGCATTTCTTGGGTCGTCGTGAGATTGCAGGACTTGAAGTTGGCTCTCAACTACGCGCTGAAGGCATGGTTGGAGAAGAAGAAGGAGCTATGGTGATTCTTAATCCTTCTTACGAACTTCTTGTATAAAGCTCGTAATCAATTCGCTGCATTCTTCGCTAAGAACTCCAGTACGGACTTCCGTTCTAAAGGTGCTTCTAGGATCTCGTAATAATTCCCACACCGAGCCAACGGCACCTGCTTTTTCATCCCACGCGCCAAATACAACTGTTTGCAAACGAGATTGCGCGATCGCACCTGCACACATTACACATGGTTCAAGAGTCACAGCAAGAGTGTGATCAGTTAAATGCCAATCTCCTAGTTTTTCTGCAGCTTTACGGATTACAACAATTTCAGCATGCGACGTTGGATCATTATGAAGTTCGCGTTCATTATGACCAACTGCTATTAACTCACCATCTGCATTAAAAATCGCGGCACCGACTGGAATATCACCACTTGCAACTGCCTTGCGTGCTTCATTGAGAGCAACACGCATCATTTCAAGATCGTTCACAGATCCAAAAGCTCCGAAAACTCTTCTCCAAATCCAAGACGTGCAGCAATCGCTTCTAGCTGCTCATCTGGAAATAACTCTTCATCTTCACATAGTGCGGTTATTTCCATTTCACTTAAGCCAAGATCATTAAGAATTCCGATATGTCCCACTGGACCAGGTTCTTCATCATCTTCTGGCATTGGAATGTCTGCAATCTCTAACAACTCTTCTGCGACTGGATAATCTAAGGCGGCGGTTGCATCACTAAGGAAAAGTGAAATGTGTGAACCTAGTACCCGGATTAATATAAAAAACTCTTCGTCAATTGAAATCAAGGCGATCGATCCACCATTTGTTTGTTGTGACTTTAGTCTGGTAATTATTTGAGCAATGTCATAAGGATCGGGCAAAGTAGCCAAGGTCCATCGGCCATCTTCGTGCCACGCGGCAACGGCAAAATCCATTTCACTTGTGAGGTCGCGCACTTCGTCGCGGATATCGTCGAAGGATTCAATCTCTTCAACGAGCTCTTCTTCGAAATCGGACATGGGTGCATACTTTCACTCATTGGAAAAGATTAAAACCCCTGTAAGGTAAGGCCTATGAAAGTACACGTTGCCAATCACCCTCTTATCAACCACAAATTGACGGTTTTGCGCGACGAACGCACCGATTCACCTACCTTCCGCCGTCTAGTTGAAGAGCTTGTGACGCTGCTGGCGTATGAAGCCACTCGTGATGTGCGAACACACCAAGTTGAAATTACAACTCCTGTGACAAGGACGGTCGGAGTCAAGCTGGCGGAACCACGTCCAGTGGTTGTGCCAATTCTGCGTGCCGGTCTTGGAATGCTCGAAGGAATGAGCAAGTTAATTCCAACTGCCGAGGTTGGTTTCCTCGGGATGGTTCGTGATGAAAAAACTTTGGAAGCAAGCACTTATGCAAACCGTCTTCCAGATGATCTTTCTGGTCGACAGGTTTTTGTTTTAGATCCAATGCTTGCAACTGGCGGAACCTTAATCATGGCTTTCCACTACTTAATTGATCTTGGTGCAACAGATATCACCGCGGTGTGCATCTTGTCAGCACCCGAAGGAATCGCGGCCGTTGAAAAAGAGTTTGCAAACAGCAAGGTGCCAATCACAATCGTGACTGGTGCTCTTGATGAGAAGTTAAATGAACACGGTTACATCGTCCCAGGCCTAGGCGATGCCGGTGATCGCTTATACGGAGTTGTCTAAATGGCATCAACCTCACCTGGATACGGAATCACTATCCGTATCGAAGGTTCTCCTGCTTCACAACCTGTAGCACTAGCAACAACTGTCATCACCGGTGCTGGTGCAACCATTACTGCGCTAGATGTTGTTGAATCTTTGCTTGAGCGCGTTGTCATTGATATCACCTGCGACACTATCGATTCAGATCATGCCGATGAAATTACGGCTGCTATCTCTGCCAACCCAGAATTAACAGTTCGCAAGGTAAGTGATAGAACCTTCTTGCTTCACCTTGGCGGCAAGATTGAAATTGCATCAAAAGTGCCATTAAAAACTCGTGATGACTTATCTCGCGCATACACACCTGGTGTAGCTCGCATCTGTCAGGCGATCGCAGCCGACCCTTCCGATGCACGTCGCCTCACAATTAAGCGCAATACAGTCGCTGTTGTTACCGATGGATCAGCTGTTCTGGGCCTTGGAAATATAGGCCCCGCCGCTGCTCTTCCAGTGATGGAGGGAAAGGCTGCATTGTTCAAGCGTTTTGCCGATGTTGATGCTTGGCCGGTCTGTCTAGATACCCAAGATGTAGATGAAATAGTTCGTACAGTTCAGTTGATCGCACCTGTTTACGGTGGAATCAACCTTGAAGATATCTCTGCTCCGCGTTGCTTTGAAGTAGAACGTCGCCTGCGCGAGCTTCTTGATATTCCAGTTTTCCATGATGATCAACATGGAACCGCAATTGTGGTTCTTGCCGCTCTTCGTAATGCACTTCGTTTGGTTAAAAAGGATTTGAAGGATACAAAGATTGTTCTTAGTGGTGCAGGTGCTGCAGGAACGGCAATTGCTCGTTTATTGGTTCGCAGCGGTGCGGTAAACATCATCGGTTATGACAAAGATGGTGTTATCTGTAAATCAACACCGACCCTAAGTGATGAGATGCGCACCTGGTTTATCGATAACTGCAATCCAACTGATTTCCGCGGCAGTATTTCAGAGGCGATGAAGGATGCCGACATCTTTATTGGTGTCAGCGCACCTAATGTTTTGACTGAAGCAGATGTTGCATCGATGGCTGCTAAATCAATTATCTTTACCTTAGCTAACCCAGATCCCGAGATCGATCCTGTTATTTCACGCAAGTACGCAGCAGTGGTTGCAACTGGTCGCAGCGATCAACCAAATCAGATTAACAATGTGTTGGCCTTCCCCGGAATCTTCCGCGGATTACTAGATGCAAACGCCCACAAGATTTCAGATGAGATGCTTGTTGCAGCTGCTGAAGCAATTGCAGATTGCGTATCTCCTGAGCAGCTCAATGCCTCCTTTATTGTGCCGAGCGTCTTTGACGCCAATGTAGTTAAGGCAGTGGCGACGGCGGTTAAGAAGTCAGTGTGATCGAATTAGCTGCATCCTTTGATGAGCGGTTTGCATCAATCTCCCCCTTTATTTTGTACCTACTAATCGGGGCAATTGTCTTTGTTGAAACCGGCGTACTTCTTGGCTTTTTCCTTCCTGGAGACTCAATTCTCTTTAGCGCAGGTTTAGTTGCAGCCGCACACGGAGAAGTAAATATTCTTGTTCTAGTAACGGTTATTTTCTTGGCAGCCTTCTTTGGTGATCAGGTTGGCTTTGTTTTGGGGCGAGTTATTGGCCGTCCGTACCTAGAAAAACACAAAGGGCCGCGAATCCAAAAGATGATTGAGCGTTCAGAACGTTTTTATGAGCAAACCGGTTGGTGGGCGGTAGTTGCTGCACGCTTCTTCCCATGGATTAGAACCTTTGTTCCACCAATTGCCGGTGCATCAATGATGAATTACTACAAATTCTTATCAGCCAACGCCTTAGGTGCTTTGCTCTGGGGTGTTGGAATTACTTTGGCTGGTTACTATGCGGCAACTTTGCCATGGGTAAAGACTTCTTCTTACGCAATTGCTGCTTTCTTTATTACAGCTTCTGTGGTTTCTTCACTCGTGAGCTACCTACGCCACCGGCGATAACACCTGTGTAGGTCATAACAATTCCAGTTACCAAGTAAGCACTAACGCTCACTCCATCTGTTGGTGAAACAAGATCAATAATCAAAGACCCCACAAGCTGTCCGCCAACGCTAAACAAAGTGAATGTCAAAACACCTAAATGCTGAACAATCGTTGACGTAAAGGCGATGTAAATAACTCCGATAACACCACCGGTATAGATCCACCATGGACCACTTGGTAATGGTGATAGTTCATTTCTGCCAAGAATTATTCCTGCAACAATCAAAATAAGTAGGAAAGAGGTTCCGGTTATAAAGTTAAGTAATGATGTTGTAAAACTTTGGTGCGAGTACTCATTGATTTGGCCATTTAAAGCACGCTGAATACCAACAATCGCACCCGCGATTCCGCCCGCGGTCACAGCAAACATTGAAAGGTCATTAGCATCGATACGATCCCAGACAGAAACCAGCACCGCTAGAACCGTTAAAATCGCTGCTAATACTCGTCTTGGTGAGATTAACTTCTTACCGCCACCTGTTAAACCGATGCGATCTACAACTAGTGACATCGCTGTTTGACCTGCAATGGATGCGACAGAGTAGATGGCCACACCAATCAAAGGAACGATCTGAGTTTGAATCGCAACAAAGCTTCCACCCAGTGCGCCAGCAAACAGCTTCCAGCGTGCAATCTCTTTATTTGCTACCGCTGTACGTAGGTTTTTGATTCCCTCTTTGATGGTGGAGTTGAAAAGGGTAATGACAAAGATGATCAGCAATCCGGAGCCAAAGGAGACTAAAGCCGCCTGTAAACCATTATTTAATAGGTGCGAAAGCTCACCATTTGCGCGGGCTTGCAAAGCGATCATCGCCCCCGAAAGGGCTGCCAAAAAATCTAAGCGCATTGAGTGAGGTTACCAAGAAAAGCAAAAACTGGGCGGGACCCTCGTAGCCCGCCCAGCTTTTGCTCTTTCTATGAGTTATCCGTTAAAGACAGCATCCCAGTTAGTGATTGTCATTACGTAATATTGGCCACCTTCAATTGTTGCGGCATTAATTGCATCCTTCTTCACTGAGCTACGCGCTGGAAGATCTGGGCGAGCAGGTACTGCACCTGTTGTATGAATTTGTGCATTGAAGAAGAAGTAAGAATTTGTATCTCCTGGCTTAGCAAGCAACTTGGTTGCATCGATAATTCCAGATGACTCTTCATCTTCAGTCATGAATTCAGATCCACCCTTGATGAACTTGTTTGCATCAAATTGTGCAAGCACTGCAAGCTTTGAATCTGAAACGCGATAAGCAACAATACGAGATAAGGCTGCATTGTTACCTGGATCTTCCTGAATCAAAACATATTTTCCATCATTTGTGATTGTGATGTTGTCCGGCTTTGCAAGATACAAAGACTCTCCACCATTCAAAAGCATTTCGATCTCTGCTCCTGCAGTTGGGTTCTGTGCATCCTTGAAGGTTAGACGCCATAGCGCTCCACCATCACGTGAAACTGTTGGAAGTGCAGGGTTTGGAGCTGTTGCGATCGGATCCTTGTTTGACTCTGTTGTTACAAAGTAAAAAACATTTGGATTTGATGGATCCCAGTGGCCATCCTCAACACGTGCCATGGTTGTCCCCTTTTCGCGGGACTCCTTAGCAAATGCTGATGTTGTTGTATCCCAATTAACCTTCACAAACTCAACTGCAACCTTCTTATTCTTTCCTACTGTTGTACGGAAAGTGTTGTCATTCTTTATTGACGGAATATTCATGACATGAAGATCACCATTTGTTAAGCCAGCTTTATCAATCGCTGTACCTGTGGACTGCTTCTTTCCAGCATAAACATAGAGCTGGCTATCTGTGGCGGAGCCATCTTCATTAGCGATCGCTACAGTGTTAGCGCCCGGCTTAAGGGAAGGAATAATGTTTTCAAATGAAAGCATTCCCATGCGAGGCAGTTGGTAACCAATTCCATCCTCATCAAAAGCAAATGCACGTGATTCATCGCCTGTTTCTTCACCTGATAAGAACAATCCACCTTCGTAACCAACCCCGTTGTGAATGAAAGTTCCAGCTGGTGCATAAGTTGCCGAACAGAAACGACTGATACCCCAGTCAAAGAAACCTGGCGTAGCTCCTGCTGGAGCAGCGCCTACTGGCGTTTCCTGGTACTTACCTGTTGAGTAATTGTAGAAGTTAATCTTCTGCATAAAGTTTTCGACTTTTGTAACAGCCTTGGTGGTCTTACTTACTGTGAACTTTGTAATTGAAGTTCCCCAAGGGGAGGTAGCTGACTTACCTTTGAGAGCCAAAGGTGCAGATGTGGAGACTTCGTGAACTGAAAGAAGTGTAATTCCACCACGCCCATTGTCGTAAGCACCCATACCATCTGGAATGCCACGGATCATTGTGCCGGTAACAGCGTCACCGACAGTTGCGATAGTTTTGATCTCGACTGCGGCATTTTTTGAAAGAACATAAACCGGCTTTGCGCCGAGTCCAAATGCTGAGGCTGCGAAAGCAATGGCTGTGACTGCCGCTGCGCCAGCCAAAATTGGCTTAGTGAGTTTCATTTTTCCCATTCCTAGTGTGAGGTTTGGGAGAAGTGTGGAACACCAGTGGCAAACACTAGTCGTACGTTAAGGAACTTCTAAGGAAAAACTAGATGAACAATTACTTGTGGGTTCCCTTGAACTCACGCTTGTCTGCTATCCAATCCATTAATGCAAAGAGAACACCAGAAAGAACAAATGTAAGGTGAATCAGTACGCGCCACACAGTTCCTTCGCCAACCTCGGCATCACCTGATAGCTCGATGAAATCCTTCAGAAGTTCGATTACAGAAATAGCAACCAAAGAACCAATTAATTTAATCTTCAGGCCACTGAAATCAATTGTTCCCATCCAGTGTGGGCGATCCTTGGATTCCGTTGCAACATCGATACGTGAGACAAAGTTTTCATACCCTGCAAAGATAACCATCAAGATCAAATTGGCTAACAAGGTTAGATCAAGCAGTGCCAACAGATCTAAAGTGAAGGTCTGAGCACTTGCCTTGCCTACCTTTTCAAAAATGTGAATGAATTCAATGATGAATCGGTATGTCAGAAGAACTAAAGCCCCAACCAGACCTAAATACAACGGCGCTAATAAAAAGCGGGAACGAAAGAGAATAACTTCAATGACATGTGTTAACTGATTCATGCCTATATTTTAACTTAACCCTCTAAAGAAAGGGTTACTTGTAGCCATTCCTCCTCTAATTTCGCCTTTTCTGCCTGCAAATCCTGCAGTTCTGAAGAGATTGCGACAAGGCGATCTGCATCAAAGGCGGAGCTTTCCTGTTCTGTAATTAGTTCCGCGATCCTTGAATCATACTTTTCCATCTGGCGCTCAAGACGGGTTAAATCCTTTTTCAACCGTCGTTGCTCTGCAGCGTTTGAGGATTTCTTTTCCTTAATTGGTGTTTCTGAGATTAAAATGGCCTCTACTCGTTGTTCTAGATATTCATCAACTCCACGAGGTAAATCGCGAACTTTTTTGTCACCAAGTAGACCCACAAAACGATCGCACACACGCTCTAAGAAATACCTATCGTGCGAGATAACAATCAAGGTCCCACCATAGCTATCTAGTAGATCCTCTAACTCGGTAAGGGTTTCGATATCAAAATCATTTGTGGGCTCATCAAGCAACAACACATTGGGGCTATCCATTAACAAACGGGTAAGTTGTAAACGACGCTTTTCTCCACCAGATAAGTCACCTACCGGAGTCCACTGCGATTCACGATCAAAACCTAAGCGTTCACATAGCTGAGAAGCTGAAAGTTCGCGGCCTCCACCGATCTCAACTCGATTTGCAACCTTTTCTACTGCCTCAAGAACTCGCCAGGTTGGGTCTAGTTCATCTAGATGCTGAGTTAAAAACGCTGACCTAACCGTCACTCCAGTTACTAACTTTCCTGATGTTGGTGCGATTTCACCCGTCAACATCTTCATTAATGTTGTTTTACCCGCACCATTAATTCCAACAATGCCGATGCGATCTCCGGGACCTACATTCCAATACAGATCGTCAATTAATTCTTTGTCACCCAGTTTTACCTGAACATGATGGGCTTCATAAACTGTTTTTCCAAGTCGGTTCAGCGCAAACTTCAGTAGCTCTCCTTGATCACGTGGAGCTGGTTCATCTGCAATCAAAACATTTGCAGCATCAACACGAAACTTAGGTTTTGAGGTTCTAGCTGGCGCTCCTCTGCGAAGCCAAGCAAGCTCTTTTTTAATCAACATATTACGACGTTGATCCATTACTGAAGCTTGACGGGATCTTTCCGCTTTTGACAAAACAAAAGCGCTATATCCACCGTCATACTCTTCAACACTACCGTCAACAACTTCCCACGTTCTATCTGTGACCGCATCTAAGAACCAACGATCATGCGTCACAACGACAACTGCAAGCCCACGTCGATTATTCAAATAATTAGCAAGCCAGGCAACACCTTCAACATCTAAATGATTAGTTGGCTCATCCAGCAGAATTAAATCAAGCTCATTGATTAGCAATTTGGCCAATCCAACTCTCCGGCGCTCACCACCTGATAATTGACCAAATTTGCGATCAAAGATGTGGTCATCAAAACTTCCAAATAATCCCGTAAAGACTTCTCGGATGTTTGGATCACTTGCCCATTCATGTTTTTCTGCATTACCTAATACAACTTCACCAACCGTGCTTTCTGGGTTTGCAAGATCTACTTGAGATAACAAACCGATTTTTGCTGAATTTGATTTAGTAACGCGACCAGAATCAGGTGGCTCAATTCCAGCCATTACCTTCATCAATGTGCTCTTTCCAGAACCATTGCGACCAACAATTCCAATACGGTCACCTTCAGAGACGCCAAGAGAGACACCTTTTAAAAGCTCTTTGATGTCAAAGGCTTTAGACACATCCTCGATGTTCACAACATTGCGCGCCATGGTAGGAGAGCGTACCTTTCCCTCATGAAGGTAACTGACCGTGAATACGCTCTCGAGCTCGATAGAAAAGATCCGCTGGCTCACTTCAAATCCCAATTTGTGATTGCTGACCCTGAGATGTGTTATCTCGACGGTAATTCGCTCGGTCGTCTGCCTAAGGCAACCATCACCGCCATCAACGACTTCATGACAAAGGAATGGGGTCCAGAGGTTGTAACTGGTTGGAGCCACTGGGTTGATGAAGCCCAACCAACCGGAGATTTATTAGGTGCTGCTGCTTTAGGTGCAGCACCAGGACAGGTTCTTGTGTGCGACACAACCTCCGTTAACTTCTATCAACTGTGTCTGGCGGCGATTCATGCGCGCCCTGGTCGCAAAACAATCATTACAGATGCTGCTAATTTTCCGACTGATCGTTACATCCTCGATGGAATCGCAAAACAGTTTAATTTGAACCTTGTAATTATTGAGAATGAGGATCCTACGATTGCTACCCATGAGCGCATCACTACTGAGGTTTTGGCACCTTACTTAAATGATGATGTTGCATTAGTAACTTTTGAAGTTATTCAATATCGATCAGGAGCACGTACCGATCTAAAATCAATTACAGATCAAGTTCGTGCTATTGGTGCATTAGTTGTTTGGGATGCAAGCCATGCAGTGGGTGCAATCGAATTAAACCTTGATGCTAATGGTGTTGATCTATGTGTTGGCTGCACATACAAATACGGTAACTCTGGTCCTGGATCACCAGCATGGTTATATGTTTCAAAGCGGGTACAAAGCGAGTTACAGGTGCCAATTCAAGGTTGGTTTGCGCAAGAGGCACAGTTTGAAATGGGCCCCATTTTTGAGCGATCTCAAACTATTAGAGGGTTTCAAATTGCAAGTCCATCATTGATGGGAATTCGTTGCGTACAGACCGCATTTTCAATGATTAAAGAGGCTGGCATCGATGCCATTGCTCACAAGGCAGCGGTTGGAACTCAGATGATGATTGAACTTTACGATGAATGGTTAGCTCCAATGGGAATTGAGTTGAATACATCTCGTGATGCAAAGGAGCGCGGTGGACATATTTCGCTTGTGCACCCTGATGCAGCGCAAATCTGTGTTGCTTTACGCACTATGGCCAATGTAATCCCGGATTACCGAACTCCTAACTCAATTCGACTGGCTATCTCTCCCCTGCCAACCTCTTATGTTGAGATCTGGGATGGTTTTAACCGAATACGCGATTTAGTGGCATCTGGCCGCTACAAAGAGGTTAAAGAAGGCGGTTCACGAGTCACATGAGTGAAAACTTTGATCCAGCACTTACCTACACATCTTATTTGGCTGTTGATGAACTTCTAAAGTTACAACGCCCACTTTCTACTGGACCTGAACATGATGAGATGTTGTTCATCATTATTCACCAGACATACGAGCTGTGGTTCAAACAGTTAATTCACGAGTTCCAGGAAGCGCAACGTGCTTTAGAGTCTGGGGATTCTCATTACTCGCTAGCGATCTTGGGTCGAATTCGCACAATTCTGAAAGTCTGTGTAACTCAAATTGATATTTTAGAAACGATGACACCACTTCAATTCAACGCATTTCGTTCTTATCTTTCATCATCAAGTGGTTTCCAATCCGCACAATTTAGAATGGTTGAAGCCTTGCTGGGTCGTCGTGACTCAAAGATGGCTGGACACTTACCGCCAGACATTCAAGAACAGGTAAAAGTAATCACAGTAAAGAACTCGGTTTGGGATTCAGCTCTTGCATATTTAACAAAGCGCGGACATGCAGTACCAACTGAGGTTTTGAATCGCAATAAATCTGAAGCGTATGTTGCAAACCAAGCGGTACAGGCGGTGTTGCTTGATGTTCACCGCAATGATCCAGAGTCTGCAATGGTATGTGAGCGCTTAGTTGACATTGATGAGGGATTACAAGAATGGCGTTATCGTCATGTAAAGATGGTTGAAAGAACTATCGGACATAAGATGGGAACGGGTGGATCAAGTGGGGTTGAATACTTAAGTAGTACCTTATTTAATCCGACTTTTCCAGATCTTTGGGAGATCCGTTCTAGCTTTTAACGGTAGTGGTAGATAAGAATTGCAATAATTGAGAAAACAGCACCACCCGCAAGTAAAAAGTACTTCACCCAAGGCTTTATACCTGTTCTTTCTGCAGCTTTACTTGCCATTTGTTTTGTGTGCATCATGATTCGACCAGCCCATGCAAACTCTGTTGCCAAAATACCAAGACCGGCCAACAGAACTAAAACACCAGGACCTGGAGCAACTAAAAGAACTGCCCCAATCACTGTTACTCCACCACCAATTACTCCAATAAAAATACGCCAGAACAAGCGGCCTGCAGGAGTCTTTCTAATCCAAGTGCGAAACTTCATTTTGTTTTCGTAATTACCGTTTCTTTTCCGTATGCAGCAAATGCTATCTCTTCTCGACGCTTGCGATAACCCGCTGAAGCACCAGAAATTATGTGTTCAAAACGGGTACTGGATTTAATTAGTGGATGAAGTTCTGCTGAGGTTGTCTGTTCTCCAAATACGGGTGGAGCCTGATCTATCTCCTGCACTTTGATATGTGGATTTAAGAAGCGATAAACAAGTGCTAAACGGCGCAATCCCAACATGATTACGTGTCGAGCGCCACGACTAAAGCGATCCTGCACAAGTAACCGCCTATAGGTAATTCCAGATGCTTTCTTACTCTTTGGAGTTGTCGCTAATTGGTACAGCATCTCTGCAATCTCTTGTCCACCAGTTGTATCTGGAAGCTCAGCACACTTTTGTGACAAACGCTCTCGCACCTCTGGATCCTGCAGCATCTTTACCTTCGCGGTGATATCGGCAAGGTCTGCTTGATCAGCTCGAAGCGCAAAACCAAAATCATTACACCAACGTGCACGTGCTTCCTGGTCATCGGTGCCACGGATGTTGGAAACAAAAACAGTTGGAACTTGAGCGGGTAGTAATTCATGCACCCCGTTATAGCCGGTCGCACAAATTCCGGCATCAAAGGCATGTAGCACCTTTGCCAGTGGGAAGTAACGCGCAACTTTGAGATCTAATCCTTCTGGTGCAAGAGATTTTCCATCTTTGTCTACGGGTGCTTTAGTCAAAATAACTTGTAAATCTTTCCAACCGAGTAATCCAGATAAGGCTGCCGTCATCTTTTCATTCACATCACCATCACCTGTTCCAAGTTGAACCAGGGCAGCCGGACGATTTAAGTCTAATCCAAGGACTTTGCGCGCCTCCTCACGAGACATTGCATCCTCTTTACGAAATAAAGAAACCGGTGAGGTCAATACAGCTTCTTTACGAGTTGCTGTCGGACCAAAATCATATGCCCGGGCAATATCTCCAGGCTCTATCACCAGATCCATCATCGCTGATTGCAAACCTAAGACAAAACGCTGCGGTTTCTTCTGCCATAAACCGCGTCGGACCCACACAAGTTTTAAATTAGGGTTTGCGTTTTTTGCTGCAATAACCCCTGGATAAGGAATCACGCCATCAAATGACAACACCTTTGCATCGGTTTCTTCAACTAATGCAAGCAAACGATCGCGAAGGTAAATATCCCACTTTTCTCGTGGCATCCACATGCGGTCCTTACCAGGAATGTATTCGCAACGAATTCCCATAAATGATGGAATCTCTGCAATACCGCCTGCCATAGAGACAATAATTGGGTTTGCAACCTCTTTAAGTGCAAGTGCGACAGCGCTAGCACGTGCCAAGTGGCCCATTCCAACACCATTGCTTGTAGCAAGGATGATTGTTGGCTTTGTCATATCGCTAGCCTACCTGAATCTTTTTCTAACAATAATTCCGATGATAAGTACTGCTAATCCGATCCCCACCCATTGCCAAAATGAAATTGGAAATGGTGCATGTTCGGGAAGATCGGCGCTTCTCTCAGTAACGTCAGAGTTAATACGTAGAAGTGAAACTACTCCTGCGTGATCAGAGTTCAGATTGTTTGGTGGTAAAGCTCCAACTAATTGCGATGCGATGGGTAGCACTCCATTACCTACAAAGATGTAATCCAAACGATCGCTGTAACCCGCAAAGTTTCCCATCTGCTGGGCGTACTTGAGTCGATCTGGATCTGGGCCAGTTAGTAATGCATTCATTCCCCAAGTGTTGTTAATTGGATCTAAAGCATTTGGTCCAACATCTTTGAAGCCAGCTTCACGCATCAACAGGTATGCATTGCAGGTACTGGTACCTGCCGGACATGCAGCACTTGCTGTTGGTTGTCCTCCTGCATTTGGATCATCTGCAATTCGAGGATCCCGTGGATCACTATTGAAATCACCCATAATGACAACTGGCATCTTTGTATTTTTTAAATCTGCGATTAACTGTTGCGCTTGCTTGGCAGCGTTTGGAACTTCATTTTCATCCCATAAAGACTCAAGATGAGTCGTCACAAAGCGAACAGGAGTTTTCCCAATTTGGATGTCAGCCCAGGTGTAGCCCCTATAAATAGTCATTAACGTTGGGATGATTGTGTAAGTCGTTTCATACTCCGAGTTTCCAACCGCCAATAGCTTGTCCGATAAATCTGCACGAATTGCTAAAGCATCGGCGATCTCAAAGCCACACGCAGCTTTATCCTGACCAAATAATGGTTGGAAAGTATCCGGATCGTTGACCATAGTTACAAAGGGAACTGCGGCGATTGAATAACCAGTATTCAGAGCTGTAATTCCATCTTTACTTGCTAGGACATACTCCTGACCTTGTGCTTTGGTAGCAGCTAAGAATTGTTTAGTAAAGTTAAAGACTTCAGTCTTCTTACTCCAAGCATTTTTCTTGCAGTACCAAATCGTTGCCTCTTGTATACCAATTACATCTGGACGAGCAGCAATTACCTCTGCCGCAAGTTTTGGAGCACGCTTGTTGAAGTCAGTAGCTTTCACTTGATCCCACATGAATTGAGCAGCAGCAGATAAGTTGGGAATTAAATCCATAGCAACACCTACATCTGCACCTAAGTACAGATTGCGAGTCATAACAGTCAATTGAGGTGCATCTGCAGTTGCCGTTGTTGCAGGTGCCAACATAAGCGCTACGAGTAATGAAACTAATAAACGCTTCATAATTTAATTTCCCCAAGAAGAATGAAGTGGGCGACCTTCTGCATATCCAGCTGAAGATTGAATACCAACTGTTGCTCTCTCGGCAAACTCGTTAATGTTCTGCGCACCTGCGTATGTAAATGAGGAACGCACACCCGCTATGATTTCATCAAGTAAATCTTCAACTCCCGGACGCATTGGGTTTAAGTACATGCGTGATGTTGAGATTCCTTCTTCAAATAGCGCCTTGCGAGCGCGATCAAATGCATCCTCCTTGGAAGTTCGTGCAGCAACTGCACGTGCCGATGCCATCCCAAAGGATTCCTTGTACAAGCGACCATTTGCATCGCTTTGTAAATCTCCGGGGGACTCATAGGTTCCTGCAAACCATGATCCGATCATGACTTGTGAAGCACCTGCAGCTAATGCGAGCGCTACATCGCGCGGATGGCGAACTCCACCGTCAGCCCACACATGTGCCCCTAGCTTTTTAGCCTCTGTTGCACATTCAAGAACCGCTGAAAATTGTGGGCGTCCTACGCCTGTTTGCATGCGGGTCGTGCACATTGCACCCGGACCTACGCCAACCTTAATGATGTTTGCTCCTGCCTCAACTAAATCATTTGTACCTTGGGCCGTGACGACATTACCGGCAACAATTGGAACCTTTGGGTTCAGAGAACGAATAGCAGCGAGGGCTTCTAGCATCTTCTTTTGATGACCGTGCGCAGTATCTACAACCAATACATCTGCACCAGATTCGATTAATGCTGCCGCCTTTGCGGCAACATCTCCGTTGATTCCTACCGCCGCTGCAATTCGTAACCGCCCCTGTGCATCTAATGCTGGTGAGTACAAAGTTCCCCGAAGAGCACCTAAACGAGTCATGATTCCGACGAGGTTGCCATTATTTGAAACAACTGGTGCCAACTTGTGACGATGTTGATTGAGAAATTCAAAGGCCTCACGTGCTCCCAATGAATCGGACATTGTTGTTAAATTTTTACTCATTACCTGACCAAGCTGGGTAAAGCGATCGACGCTCTTACAATCTTCTTCCGTAATTACTCCAACAGGCTTTCCATTTTCAACAACTATAACGGCGCCATGTGCACGCTTATGTAACAAGCTAACCGCATCGGCAACTGTTGATTGTGGTGACAAAGTGATGGGTGTATCAAAGAAAGGGTGACGTTGTTTTACCCATTTGATGACATCATTTACAACACTGTGAGGAATATCCTGAGGAATCACGGTTAATCCGCCACGTCGAGCAATTGTTTCTGCCATTCGTCGCCCTGCGATAGCTGTCATGTTTGCAACAACTAGCGGAATCGTTGTTCCTGTTCCATCAACTGATGAAAGATCAACATCCATTCGTGATGAAACTTCGGAACGACTAGGTACCATGAAAACATCGTCGTAGGTAAGGTCGTGAGTAGGTTCATTTATGAATCGCACGTAGGGAAACAATACTCAGGTAGACTAGCGGGATGTCTAATCCACTCATTTCTGTAGGTGGTTTAACCAAGGTTTTCGGTGATTTCACCGCTGTAAACGGCATCGACTTCGATGTGGCTAAAGGTGAGTCTTTTGGATTACTTGGTCCCAACGGTGCGGGTAAGTCGACCACAATGCGAATTTTGGCCGCTACATCGACCCGAACTTCAGGAACTGTTGAAATCTTGGATAAAGATCCAGAACAGTTTGGTCCACTTGTTCGTGCACACCTTGGCGTTGTCCCACAACAAGATAACCTTGATGGTGAACTTACAGTTACCGAAAATCTATATATCTATGGACGTTACTTTGGTCTTTCTAAAAAGTTCATCAAAGGCAAGATTGAAGAATTACTTGAGTTTGCGCAACTCGAAGAGAAGCGTGATGTAAAGGTTGAAGCGCTCAGCGGTGGAATGAAACGTCGCTTAACAATTGCACGTGGGCTAGTTAGCGAACCAGATATTTTGTTACTTGATGAACCAACTACGGGTTTAGACCCTCAAGCTCGCCACATTTTGTGGGATCGCCTGTTCCGCTTAAAGGAGCAAGGTGTAACCCTTGTTCTAACCACTCACTTTATGGATGAAGCTGAGCAGTTATGTGATCGTCTAGTGGTTATGGATAACGGAGCGATCATGGCTGAAGGTTCGCCATCTGGATTGATCAAGCAGTATTCAAGTAAAGAAGTCCTTGAAGTCCGTTTTGGTAGCGATCGTAATAAAGAAGTTGCGCCTCAACTTTCACAGATGTGTGAACGAATGGAAACTCTGCCAGATCGTGTATTGATGTACACCGAAGATGGCGAAGCTTTGCTTGAAGAAATTACTAAAATCAAGCTCCACCCAACCACCTCACTTGTTCGTCGCAGCTCGTTGGAAGATGTATTCCTGCGTCTAACTGGAAGAACTTTGATCGAATGAATGCAGGTATTGATGTCCCACAGATTCAACGTTTTGGAGCTTTGTATATAGCTGCGGCACGTTTGAAATCCATGTCTAAGTGGAGAACGATTATTGCAGCCGTAGATGTTGGAAACCCGCTGTTTTATTTGATCGCGGTCGGTATTGGTATCGGGGTCCTAGTTGAACAAGGATCCGGGACAAGTGGCACAAATGGTATTAAATACATAGCTTTTATCGCACCTGCCCTGCTGGCAAACACCGCAATTACAGGCATTATGGATGAAACTGTATTTCCAACAATTGAAGGTTTTAAGTGGCGCAAACTTTTCTTTGCGCAGAATTCAACACCAATTACCGGCCGACAGATTGCCCTTGGAGTTTATCTTGCGGCACTTTGCCGTGCTATCTTCTCGGTAAGTATCTACTACATACTCTTACTCGCATTTGATGTTGTTAACTTTGGAATTAGTTTCCTACTAATGCCAATTGCAGTTCTTGGTGGTGGTGCATTTGGTGCACTTATGTTGTTTGCGGCAGCTAAGATCGAAAAAGAAGATCAATTCTTCAACATACTTGGTCGTTTGGTGATTATGCCAATGTTTTTGTTCTCTGGAACATTCTTTCCATTATCTTCAATGCCTATTTATCTGCAACCAATTGGTTGGATTTCGCCTCTATGGCATGCAACTGAGCTTGGTAGAGAAGCAGCCTTTGATTACGGAATCTCTTCAACGATGTTACTTATTCACCTTACCTTCCTAATCACAATGTTAGTAACCGGATTAAAACTTGCCACCCGCCAATTTGAAACGAGGTTGGCTAAGTGAAAACCGCAGTTCAGATTGCAGAGAGCAGAAAATCCAGCGCTATGTACGCTGGTCGACCATGGGTGCTTCTAGAACGTGGCTGGCTCGCATTTAGATCAACTAACTGGGTCCCGGTTGTAACAGGTTTTGTTGAGCCAGTACTTTTCTTGTTGGCATTTGGTTACGGAATGGGAAACCTTGTTGGTGATGTAACAACAGGAAGTAAAACTATTGATTACACCTTATTTATCGCACCTGGTTTACTTGCAAATAGCGCGATGAATGGTGCAATTTATGATTCAACCTGGAACGTCTTCTGGAAACTCAATGAATCCAAGCTTTACAAGACAATGCTCTCGACTCCGTTGGGGCCACTAGATATCGCACTTGGTGAGATCACCTGGGCGCTCATTCGGGGCTTGGTGTACTCACTTGGCTTCCTAACAGTCGTAACCGTGCTAGGTCTGACTCCAAGCTTCTGGGCGATCTTGGCGATTCCGGCGGCTTCGTTGGTTGCCTTTGGCTTCGCCTCATTTGGAATGGCCATCACCTCTTTCTTCAAGACATATCAGCAAATGGGATTCATCAACATCGTGCTGCTGCCAATGACGCTCTTTTCCGGCTCTCTCTATCCAATATCTGTTTATCCAGATTGGTTAGAAAAGTTAATCATGGCTCTGCCGTTATGGCATGGAATCGAAATGGTTCGCGCTTTCTGGTTTGGAGATCTCGACTCTGGAGTTTTAGTACACATTTGTTACTTCGTAGTGATGATCGCTACTGGGTTATTTGTCACATCGCGCAGATTACGAGCTCTGTTCCTTCATTAATTCTTGCTATAACGCGCATCAGGAACCAATGATGGACATTTCCAACCCGGAGCAATTACCGGTTCAAAATGCCACCATTCATTCTCAAAAACTCGACACAAACCAAATTTGTAACCATGTGTTTCTAACCAACTCGCTCCAATCGGGTCATCCGGATAATTAACATCAATTGCGATTCCCCATGGATGATGTGAGACTAAAGGTGGTGCAACCCATTTACTCGCTTCATCAATTGATTTGTACTTTTGTACCGCTTGATTAAAGAGTGTTTTTTGACGATTCAATGTCCTGTAGCCAGAAACGATATAAATCTTTTGACCGTCTTGAGCTGCTGCAGCTTGTGCAGCTTTAAAACGATAAACCACCTGTTCGTCTAGCGCTGTTGGCCGAATTAATGAACGTGGGATAGCACCCGCACCCAAAGAAACCTCGGTTTTTTCGCATCCTTTAATTACATTAGAAATATGCACAAGTAATGTTTTTTTATTCATGCAACTTAAAGGGATGGTGTCCGATGCGTGAGATACCTCATTAAAAAGCGAAAAAACCAATAAAAAGCCGATAAAAACCCTGGTTTTTCTCATGTTCCCAGTCTACGGGGTTGCTTTTTAAATAAAGCATGGGAGAATTAGGTCTTAGTTAAAACTAACTAAAAACGAACCGGGAGAGTACTTCTCAAACGAGTTTCAAAAGCTGAAACCTTTGCCGTACAAGTTTTACAAATGCTGACACAGAGTAACCACAAGCAAACATTTAGATTCGTGCCGTCAACATCAGTTCCAGTAGACCCAAGGCGGGTTGAAGAAATCCTCAAACAGGAATGGGGACTATTTACTAAAGGAACAGGCAAGAGTGCTGAAGAGAGTCGCCGTTCATTCAAATCATTACCATTAGGTGTTACATCGAGCTTCCAGCACTGGGATCCCTATCCGATCTCTATTGCAAGTGCTAAAGGCGCATACATGACAGATGTTGATGGCCGTCAACTGCTCGACCTTTCAATGGGGTTTGGAGCGATGCTTGCCGGTCACTTAAACCCAATTGTTGTTGAGGAGATCGAAAATTCTTTAACTTCAGGAATGTTATTTGTTACACCATCACCAATATCAACAGATGCTGCTGAGCGAATCTGTAACCGTTTTGGAATTGATCAGGTGCGCTTTACTAATAGTGGAACCGAATCAACGATGTACGCAGTTCGTGTTGCACGCTCTGCGACTGAAAAAATGGGAATTCTTAAAGTCGAAGGTGGCTACCACGGTAGCTACGATCCTTTTGTAGTCTCTAGCAAGCCAGCTTTAGACAAGATTGGTGACCCTGAAGATCCAACCCCAGCGATTGATTCAAACTTGGTGCCCGGAGATATCTTTGTTGTTCCTTTCAACAATATTCCTGCGCTTGAAAGAATGTTTGAGAGGAATGCTTCAAAGATCGCCTGCTTTATCGTTGAACCAGTTCTTGAAAACCTTGCCATCGTTCTTCCAGACGAGGGTTATCTAGAACGTGTTCGCGAGCTATGCGATGAATACAACATTGTTCTAATCTTCGATGAGGTCAAGACAGGACTTACAGCTGGAGCACATGGTGCATCAGCACGCTTAGGTGTTAAGCCAGATTTGATTACCCTTGCTAAATCAATCGGTGGTGGAGTTCCTCTTGCTGCTTTTGGTGGCAAGAAGAAGTACATGGACTTTGTAACCAGCGGAAAGATGGCGCACTTCGGAACATTTAACGGAAACCCATTGGCAATGGCTGGTGTTCGTGCAATTGATCGTATTTGTAGCGATGAGGCACTAGCTGCAGCAGAAGAACTCAACCAACAGGCGCTAAATCGAATCAGTGCGATCATTGATGAGTACCAACTACCTGCACATACAGTCGGATTCGGCGTAAAGGGCTGTGTCACCTGGTCTGCCTCACCGGTTCGCAACTATCGAGATTACAAAGCTACAGATTTTGGTATCGCTGAAGCTCACTGGTTGTTCGCACTTAACCGCGGAATCATCACTCCTCCCGGACTTGATGAGCAGTGGTTAATCTCTCTAGCACATGGCCAAACAGAGATTGATCTACTTGTTGAAGATTTCCGCGATTTCGCTAAAGCACTTCGAGCATAATTCGAACCGCTTTAACCATCTGATCTGACGGGCAGAAGAAAAGCCCCGAGTGTGAAAGGCACTCGAGGCTTAACTTGTGCGCGCGAAGGGATTCGAACCCCTAACCTTCTGATCCGTAGTCAGATGCTCTATCCGTTGAGCTACGCACGCTTATTTAATTGTGAACCGCAATAGTACCCGTTTTTTATTCAGCGCCCAAATGGCCTCAAACCCGTAACCATCAAGCCTGTTTAGCGCAAAACAAAGGGCGCCCGAATCAACGGACGCCCTTTGTCTTACTTACTAATTAGCCAACTTTCTTGATTCGACCATCTGCTGCAGGAACCTGAGTTACCTTTCCAGCGGCCATATCTGCTTTGAGTGCATCTACAAATAAGTCTAGTAGCGCACCCTTTACCTTGGCTTGTGCAGGTGAGAACACATTTACATATCCATCTCCACCGTAAATTACGAAGTCGAGAGTAGTAAGTGTGTACTCCTTGCTGTCCTTAGCGATTGGTGTTCCGTCTAGCTTGGTAACTTCGACGATACGAGAACCGATTGGCTTTGAGGCATCAAATGAGAACTTGAATCCTGAAATCTGTGGGAAGCGACCATCTCCTGGGTAGTTACCACCGACACCGTTTTCAAGTGCCTTCCAAAGATTTGCACCTGTAACAACAGTTGTTGCGATCTGGTTACCGAATGGGAATACAGTGAATGCATCACCAAGTGTTACATCTAGCGGACCACTACCTGTGCGGACAAGAGCTGTATTTGCAGGAATATAAGTCTTTGCAGGGAATGTGTCTCGGATACCGCCGCCATTCTGAATTGCAAAGTCGGTCTTGTACTTAGCACGCATCAAATCTGCAATGTAGTTACCCATTGGAGTTTCACCTGAACGCTCTACAGCTGGTGATCCTCCACGTGGAAACACACCTGAAACTTGACCGATTTTCACATCAAGCTTTGCAGATAGTTGATCCTTGTACTTCTTTACCATCGCTGCTGATGCTGCATCCTGGGTTGTAACTGTTGAAACAACACCTGTGTTAATTGTTGGTGCAGCAGCCTTTAGAACGTGCTGAATTGATTGACCAACAACCTTTCCGCTGCGGATACAGATCTGTGTACGTGTGTACTCAACACCTGCGTTCCGAGTCTGTCCTAGAACAGTTGGCGCAACGCGTGTGTTTCCTGGAATGATCGATGCGAAGGTCTGGTGGCTGTGACCACCGTAGATTGCAGCAGCACCCTTGATCTGTGATGCGAGTGAGTTAAACAGACCCTTTGCAACACCATCGGCGTTCTCCAACCACCCCTGGTGAAGGGCTGCGATGACAATATCTGCGCCAGCCGCCTTAGCCTCAACGATCGCAGCGTTAATGCCAGCCACGCCTGGGTTGATGGTGATGGTCTTCTTTGCGCCTGATGCATCCTTGTAATCAAGGTTGCCAGGGAATACCTGCTCGATTGTTTCAGGTGTATTAGAACCAACAACACCAATCTTGATGCCACCACGATCGATGATTGTGTAGTTCTTAGCCTGCTTTGTTCCTGACTTAAGGGCATCTAGAGAACCCTCGCTGTAGTTAGAAACAACCCACTGAAAATCAGATGCACCAATAACCTTTACCAGGTGATCTGTGGCGCGATCATGTTCATGGTTACCAAATGTTGAGACATCCAACTTTGCAAGATTTAAGGCTTCAATTGTTGGAAGTTCTTCAAACTCAGTTGAAATAGGTGGAGCTGCACCAATGTTGTCACCAGATGAAATTGCAATTGTCGCCTTGTTAGCTGCGCGGTCTGCCGCCCAGTTGCTTGCAAGAAGTGGTGCGCCAAATGATGTTCCAACTTCAATTGCACCGTGAAGGTCGCTAAGTTGTAGAACTTGAACAGCTTTATTTTGTGAAGAGGAAACCGTTGCTAGTTGTGCAGCTGTATAGCTCTTGTTTGATGCAGTTGGCTTTGAGAAACCATATGCATTAACCGCTTGTACAACTGGTGTTCCTGCAGGTTGTCCTTCAACAACTGGCATTGTTACAACTGAGTTGTTTCTAATTGGAACGAAGATTGGGCATGAGCCTGCGCCCGCTGAAACAACGTGACC
>JAGWVL010000016.1 GCA_018970885.1 Actinomycetales bacterium | reverse complement strand
GCAAAGAGCTTGGCGAGAAGTTCGAGGGACTGGTCGAAAAGTTCTGGGAGTCACCAGTTACATCACTCAAGGTATTTAACGCGTAAAGCCCACACGGGGTTAGAAAAAGTTTGGGAGAGAAGATGGCACGTGCAATTGAAACAGCATTATTGAATCCAGTAGATGGCAAGACTCGAGCACAGCAGGTTGCACGCCTGAAGGAGTGGAAGAAGCACTTCTTGGCAATGGGTGCAGAGAAGGTGGTAGTTAAGGAGTCAGGTCCAGGAAACATCAACGGAGCATGGATCTTCGAAATCCATCACAAGAATGCTGGTGCTTACGGTTCTGTGATTGATAGTTACTACAAGAGCACAAAGAGCCACGATGAGATCATGGCGAAGTGGCAGAAGACTCCAACCCTGAATTTCACTGGTTACTCATTGTTCTTTGAGGTTGATGAGATTTAATTCCAGGAAAAGGAATTAATGGCGAGTACCCTTGAGGTATGAATCGCTTTAGTGAGTTCAATAGGAAGATCGCTGAGAAGATCACCGCAGGAGTGGCGACGATGTGGTGTGCCTATATATTTGGTGCGCTGGCCCTGATTTCATTTCCGGCAGCCATGAGAAGTGATGATGTAATCGTCAAAGTTGACTGGGTGGCTCAGACATTTCTGCAGTTGGTATTGATTTCGATCATCATGGTGGGGCAGAAGAAGTCATCAGATTCTGTAGAGAAGATGATCGCTGAGACTCATGCGGCAGCGTTGGCTGAGTTTGAGTTAGCAAAAGAGTCGCGCGAGATGGCAAATCAAGAGCTTATGGAGTTAAAGCGATTGACCGCTGAGATTAATGAAGTGTTGAAGCGAGGAGCTAAGTGAGTGTTAAGGGATTCGTGCAACGGATTCCGCAGATGGTGTTGGGCTTTGCTTTGGCGTATGCGGGTATTGGGCATCTAACGACAAGTCGCATGGAGTTTAGGGCGCAGGTGCCAACTGTCTTTGATGATTACGCAGATTTTGTGGTGCTGGCATCGGGTGTGGTTGAGATTGCCTTGGGTGTTGGGTTGATTGCGCTGTGGAAGTTTCGCGTGCAGATTGGTTGGCTAGTTGCAGCCTTCTTTGTTGCTGTGTTCTGGGGAAATATCTCGCAGTATGTAAATGGAGTAGATGCATTTGGTTTAGATACAGATACCAAGCGATTGGTGCGGTTGTTCTTCCAGCCGGTATTGGTGGCGTGGGCGTTGCTCAGTACTGGTGCGTGGAGTGCCTGGCGCAGGAAATAGCTCTGGACAAAACAAAAGCCCCGCATTAGTTTGCGGGGCTTTTGCTTTGTAACTCTATAGATTACTTATAGCGCTAACTCCGCAAGTTGGGAAAATATAACAGAAGAATTTCTCAACTTGAAGTTATCCACCAGCTTTGACTCAGAAATATTTCCACTTTCTCTTTTGCTTATCTTTCGGCTGTGCCCTCGTAGCTCAACGGATAGAGCGCTAACTCCGCAAGTTAGAGGTTGCAGGTTCAAGTCCTGTCGGGGGCACAACCTTGGTGGCTCTGCGTAACTTTTGCGCAGGGCCACTCTTATGTGTGGATTTTCGGCGCGCAGTTGTCGGTAAGCCCAGATACCGTTTTCCTATGAAGAGGTTATTGGCCTTAGTTGTTGCCTTTATGGTGATGGGTTCTGGTGTGGCCTTTGCGCACCAGCCAGTAGTGCTTCTCAATTCAGATACGACTGCGGCAAAGGGACCATTGTTGGTTGATGGAACTGTTTCATTTGCGGTGCGTGCATCATTTGCAAAGGCTGGCGAGAAGAAGGCTTTTCGTGCCCAGTTTAAGGATGGCGATGCGCTAGAGATTCAATATCTAATCGTTGATAAGAAGCCAGAGAACGCTGCGAAGATAACTCAACTTCCAACCCTTGTTGTTACAGGTCCTGGAGGATTCAAGACCACACTTCAGATCAATGAGCGAACAAAATTCTTTGAGCCATTTAGCCAGACAAATTATTTGTATTTAGGGCGTTACAGCGGAATAGCTAGGGCGGGTATTTATAGCTTTGTCATTACTGGGCGTGGAAAGTCAGCAATTACCCTAGCCGTGGGGGATAAAGAGATACCCGGTGAGGTAACTCGCGGTTAATGCTGGCCCATGTGTACGATTAGTCATGGCCGATAAAGAGCACAACGAAAAGCGGGTTGAAACTTCGATCCTGCCACTTAAATATGTTGATCTGGTTGAAGATGTTTTCCATGCTGTTTTAGCGATAGCCCTGCTGGTAATTGGCATAGGAGCATTCATCTTTAGTATCGAACGGCTGTTGACGACAGCACCCTTCTTTCCTAATGGAATGATTCAAGGTGTCAATGACATTTTGTTTATTGTAATTATTCTTGAGATTCTTCGTACTGTTATTTCGCGCTTTACCGATGGTGTTTATCAACTCGATAAGTTCTTGATCATCGGTGTGATCGCGGCGGTTCGACATATTTTGACAGTTGGCGCATCAGTCACCTTGGAATCAGGCAAGAGCGATACCGCTTTTGAACGGGCGATAGTTGAGATGGGTCTGAACGCATTGATTGTGGTTGCCCTGGTGTTTGCGATCTTTTTGTCAAAGAGCGCACACCGCAAGCGCTAAAGGTTTATGCTTCGAAGTCACCGCCACGCCCGGTAAGGCGTGAGCGGTTCTTCTTTGGACGGTCATAGCGCGTTGTCAACACAATAATTGCAACTGCATAAATAGCGATGATGACAAAACCAAACTCCATTATTACGCCAATACTGCCCATGTCGTAAGTGCAAAGATTGCAATACCGAAGTTAACGATTCCAATAACAGATAGTGAAACCAATCCACGAGATAGTGCGATCTTCTGACCTAGTGCAGACAGATTGCCAATCTTTCCAAGATCTGTCAGTAGTGCTTCACCCTCGCGAACAGCTGCGTATTGGCTGATAGTTGCAAGTATTCCTGTTACAGCAGCAACGCCGAGTGTTAGGTACTTAGCTGCATCTGAGGCGGTATCAAACTTTCCAAAAGCTGCAGTTACAAATACACCAATGAGAACTAGTGCTGGTGCCATCTGAGAAGAGATGATCTGTGTGCGCAGTTTGGTCCAGTGATCGATTAAATACTTTTCATCCATAAAAGGAGCCTTTCTTTGGCTTTCAGTCCACAATGGACTGTTTTAAGGGTAAGGGTTGGCTCACAAAAGTGCAGTATGAATGAGATGAATTTTTACTTACGGCCGCGCTCAATCGGAAGGGGCCATGGAACTTTGACGCCAAGTTTTTCAGCGGCGTATAGCGGAAAGCGAGGATTACGTAGGAATTCACGGGCCATAAAGACCGCATCTGCTTCGCCGGTTTGGATGATGTGATCGGCTTGCTCTGGTTCGGTAATCAGGCCAACTGCGGTTGTCATAATGCCGGTCTCTTTACGGATCGCGGTTGCAAAGGGAACTTGGAAACCAGGGGTTGCCTTAATGGGTGCGTTGTGAACATTGCCACCGGTTGAAACATCGACCAGATCAACACCGTGTGCTTTTAATTGTGCGCACAGTTCTACAGAGTCCATTAGATTCCAACCGTTATCAACCCAGTCGGTTGCAGAAATACGAACAAATAAAGGTGTTCCGGCAGGGATTGCAGCTTTGACCGCATCAACGGTTTCAATTAAAAAGCGGATGCGGTTTTCAAAGGATCCGCCGTATTGATCGGTGCGGGTGTTTGCAAGGGGAGAGTAGAACTGGTGCATCAAATATCCATGGGCGGCATGTAGTTCAATAAGATCAAAACCCACATCGATCGCGCGCTTGGCAGCAGCTGCGAAATCTTTGGTTAATTGATTGATCTCAGCAACTGTTAATGCGCGCGGTTCTGGGTAGCCATGGAATGCAATCGCAGATGATGAAACTGCTTGCCATCCGCCTTCTTCAGGTGTTGCCATCTTGTGATCTGCCCACGGAAGTGCACAACCGCCCTTGCGACCTGCGTGCGCTAATTGGATACCCATCTTGACGCCATGTTGATGTGCAAAGTGAATGATTGGTGCAAAGGCTGCAGCATGCTCATCATCTTCAATAGATGGGCAACCAATAGAAATTCGACCTTCGGGAACAACACCGGTTGCTTCCACCATAATCAAACCGGTGCCACCTGTTGCAAAGGAACCTAGATGAACATCGTGCCACTGACCCACAAAGCCATCTTCTGCCATGTATTGGCACATAGGTGAAACCCAGATTCGGTTTGCAAATTCAACCTTGCCAATCGTTAATGGATCAAAGAGTGCGCTCATTCCGTCAGTCTAGTTAGACCAGCGTCTGAGCGCACTAATTAGTGATTAAGCAGATATTTGACGCTCTTCAATAAGAGCTTTCTGCAGCAGTTCTTGTTCATGTAGTTCTATGTTTTTGCGGATGCGGGCGATTTTGGCGCGCTCATCTAGTTCTAATTGATGGTCAAGTTCGGGGACGGATCCGAAGAAGCGAAGTGCGATGAAGCCATGTGGCATTAACATGAGGAAAAGATGACAGTTCCAGATGTTGTACCGGTGTGCGGGCGGTGAATGTCTAGTGAGCACAAGGTTAATTCACGCCAACCCATTCAAGACGGCTATCTGCAGGTAGTGTTACAGCAAATGACACAATCTGTTATCCCAGTGTTTACATCCAAGGAGCACTCTGTGGGGCATGACACATTCAGCATTTACCGAAGTTAATGAAAAAGTAATTCATGCCGGCGAGATTCTGGGGTTAAAACCAGGAGTTATTGCAGCCCTTACAAGTTGTGAACGAGAAGTAGTTATTTCAATTCCATTGCATCGTAAAGATGACATCGAAGTCTTAACTGGATATCGCGTCCAACATTCAAGTGCGCGCGGCCCCCGCAAAGGTGGAATTAGATTTCATCAAGCGGTTGATTTAGATGATGTTCGCGCCCTTGCATCATTGATGACCTGGAAAACAGCACTGATTGATGTGCCGTTTGGTGGCGCAAAGGGCGGAGTTGCAGTTGATCCTTCAACCTTGTCACTGTTGGAAAAGGAGGAGGTAGTTCGTCGCTGGACACGGTCCTTAGTGCATGTGTTAGGCCACCAAAGAGATATTCCGGCACCGGACATGGGAACAGATGCTCGCACCATGGCATGGTTGATGGATGAGTTTCATCGTCTAGAAGGATTTCAACCAGCATGTGTTACCGGAAAGCCGGTAGAGCTTTTTGGTGCGCCAGGTCGCGAAGAAGCAACAGGTAGAGGTGTGGCTCAAATTGCAGCTGCAACCTTGGAAAAAAATGATGTCAAAGTTAAAGGTGCAACCGTTGCTATTCAAGGCTTTGGAAATGTTGGTCGATATGCGGCACTTGTATGTCAAGAGTTAGGCATGAAGGTTGTGGCAATTTCTGATGTAACAGGTGGAATCGTTGATAAAAAAGGAATAGATATCCAATCCATATTTATGCACAAGACCCTCGAAAGCGTTCAGGCTGAAGAGAGAGTTGGTGCATCAGAAGTACTGGAAGTCAATTGTGATGTTTTAATTCCAGCTGCACTTGGTGGTGTGATTAATGAGGAAAATGTTGGAAGGATTAACGCTAGTTTCATTATTGAAGGTGCAAATCAACCGTTAACCAGTTATGCCGATCAGGAATTACGGGTTCAAGGATCAATTATTGTGCCCGATATCTTGGCTAACTCCGGTGGAGTGATGGGTTCCTACTTTGAGTGGACTCAGAATATTCAACAATTTAGTTGGCCCATTGATAAATTCCGCCGCGAACTAGATTCGCGTATGGAAAAGGCCTTTGGCAATGTCCATAAAGTCAGCAAGAAGTACTCAGTGGACCTGCGTACCGCCGCCTTTATTGTCTCCGTTGAAAGAGTTTCACATGCATTTGAAATGAGAGGGTCATTGGTGTGATAGAAAAAATTCGACAGATTATTCAACATATTCGTTGGGTGCGAGAGTCTCAGCGATTTAAGAAAAATAGATTCAAGAAAGGTCGCGGCGAAGATTTCCACCACGACTAATCATCACATGTTACGAAGCTTTGGTAATTGTGATTTCAGCGGTGAAATCTTCGAAGGTTGCAATCCAGCTATAACCACACTGGGTGCATGCGGTCATGGGACCGAAATCATCATTGTGAACAATTTCTAAATCAATTGATCTACAGGCAAAGCAAGTTGGAAAATCTTGGTAGACAGGCATAGCACTTCCCTTCATGTGTAGTAACGGTGCGGGGAAGCAGTTACATACTCAGCCAGTACTCTTTAGTAGAGGTGCAGAATTAATGAAATGTCAGGTGAACTTTGGGTTAAGGCTAAATGGTTTTTTGGAAGGCTAAATCAAACCTTTTTCCAGGCCTTTTAGTACCTCCTGAGCTCGTTCGCGCAAGTCAGGTAGATCAGATAAGCGATTAAGACCAAAAACCTGTTGGCTCATGCGATGGTTTTTCGCAAAGGTTTCTTTATGGCGATCCAAGAAATCCCAATACAAGGTTGTGAAAGGGCAGGCGGTTTCACCGGTGCGCAGCTTTGGGTTGTAGGCACAAGGCTTGCAGTAGTTTGACATTCTGGAAATGTAGGCACCACCTGCGGCATAGGGCTTAGTCATCATTTGTCCGCCATCTGCATGCACGCCCATGCCAATAACATTGGGAACCATTACCCATTCCGAGGCATCGATAAATACTTCCCGCATCCAATCCAGAAACTCTTGCGGATTAGTGCCGGTGACAAGAGCTAGGTTGGAAAGCAGCATCAGACGCGGGATGTGATGAACCCAGGCGCGGCTTTGAATATCTGTCACTGTTTCTTTGATGCAGTTCATCTGGGTTTTGGTTGGATCTGAAAATAGCGGAAGCAGTTTTCTAGTTGCGTTTAGTTGGTTGTTTTCGCGGTAATCAGGACCTAAGAACCAGTACATACCGTTGACATATTCGCGCCAGCCTATGATCTGACGGATAAAGCCTTCGGCAGATTCAATTGGGACTTTGCCACCGTTAAATGCTTTGACTGCGGCATGGATTACCTCTGATGGATGAATCAGATTGTTGTTGATGTAGGGCGATAACAGACTGTGGTGAAGCGCCCAGTTATCAGTTGTCATCGCATCTTCGAGCGGACCAAACTCTGCAAAGTGGTTTGTGAAAAAATTGTTCATTTGGGCTAAGGCACCTTTGCGGGTAGTAGCCCAGGTGGTTGTCATGGTGTGGCCAAGCTCTGCAGCAACCTCTTTATCAATCTCATCCCGCTTGTGTTCAAGGTAGGCCGGGCCTTCGTACTTCTTCGGCGGCGGTAAACGGTTTTCCTTATCAAAGTTCCAGGCACCACCAGTTGGCTTGTTGCCTTCGACCAAGATGCCAAGTCGAATCCGTTGTGCGCGATAGAAGTTCTCCATCAGATAACTCTTTTGTCCCTCGGCCCATTGGGTGAACAAGTCACGGGGGGTTAAGAAGAAATCATTGGGAACAAAGCTGACACCAAACTCTTTGAGTTGTTCGTACTGGCGAAAGGATGATGGCTCGGCGCAGGTAATTGGTAGCGCTGTGTGTTTCTTCTGAATTGTTTTCAAACCATCAACCGTTGTTGCAGCCTTTACATACTCAACGGTGAAGCCCTCATCTGCTAAGGATTGAGCAAAGTGGCGAGCGCTAGAGATCAGAAAGAAGAGGCGCTCGGTGTGCCAGTTGCGCCCCGTTGTCATACGAGCACTTTCTACTAATGCGATTACATCATTTTTGGGATCAGCATCTTTCAGCGCTCCGAAGTTGCGGTGCAGATGATCAAAGGGGATATAGATAATCCGCTTCATTTGTTCTCTCGGCATCGGTCAGAGCAGTACTTAACCTCAGTCCAGTTCTTGGCCCATTTCTTGCGCCACTCAAAGGGCAGACCGCAGCGCACACAGATCTTTGGCGCAAAGCCGTTCTTGATTTTTGCGGTGCGGGACATGGCTCAATGGTAAGTGAGCCATCCAATTACTTCAGGTTAGAAAGACTGGCCTTGATCATCGCCTGAAGTAGCTTTGCATCAACCTCCCAATCAATCGGCAGTTGAATGGTTTTTTTCAGCGCATTACCCTCTTTGAACTTTGGGGCAAAAGCCTTCAGGACCTTCTGATCCCACGGAGCAATCAACACATGCTTGCTGGAGGCTGAGGCTCCGAAGATGTAATGCTTATCGAGCTTAACCATTGGTTGGTTCCACGCGATAACGAGCTCTAACTGTGGGTACTTACTTGTGATCGCTTTGAAGATCGCCTTGATTGTCTTTGCTTGAGTGGCAGGGATTGATTTGTAGTACTGGGTAGGTGTTTCAAAACGCTTTGAAGACTCTGATCCGCGTGAGTACATCACCAGTGCATTGGCATGGGCTTGGGAAAAACCATAATTTTCTTTGAGGTGAGCAACCTGTTCTGGATACTTCTTGCCTTCTAGCTTTGCCATGACCTTGAACCAGTAGGCCATCTTTTCGCCGTATCGCTTTTCGATAGCGGGGAAGTGGGCTTCGCGGGATGGATCCTTGGGCATGGGCTCAGTTTATAGACGTGAAGAAAGGATTCCTAATACTTCAGATTTGCTTGGCATCACAGGATTGTTCGATGTCACGCTATCTGCAATTACCTTTTGGGCAATGTCATCAAACATCTCTTGCTTAACGCCATAGAAGGAAAGTGAGTTTCTAATCTGGATCTGATCTGAAAGATCTCTGACAGCCTCAATAGCTGTTTCTGAGTTAGCGCTAACTCCCATGTCATTAGCAACGGTTGCATAGACATCGGCTGAAACAGATGAGTTAAATTGCATAACTTCAGGCAAGACTGTGGCAAGTGCTTCACCGTGGGCTGCGCCAACTGTTGCTGAGACGGAGTGTGCAATTCCGTGAACTAAGCCCAGCCCAGACAAAGTTAAGGCAAGGCCTGCTAGGTGAGCACCCATCAACATGTCACCTCTAGCATCAATGTTCTTTCCATCTTTAAATGCAATGGGTAATGACTTTGAGATCAGTTTGATTGCTTCATGAGCATAAGCGGCTGAAACTGGGGTACGACCCTTTGAGGTGAGTGATTCGATTGCGTGAGTGAGCGCGTCAATACCTGTGCCAGCAGTTGGGCGTGGGGGCAATCCAACGGTTAGTTCTGGATCCAAAATTGCTGCAACTGGCGTTGTTGAAGCATCTCCAACATAGAACTTGCATTGGCGAATGGGATCATCGATGACGCCCCAGTTATTTGTTTCACTGCCGGTGCCAGATGTTGTGGGTATGGCAATGATTGGTACTGCAGGCTTATCTGGAGTGATTGTGTAATCAAAGCGAGCAGATGAAAAAGTAGGGTTTGCAACAACTAGAGCAATTCCTTTAGCAGAATCAAGTGAAGAGCCACCACCCAAAGCGATGATGCAATCTGCGCCAAATGCGATTGCAGCGCGGGCTGCTTCATCAATTAGGTGAGTTGTTGGGTTTGGCTTGATGTCAGCAAAAGAAGCGTTGTTAATTCCGGCCGAGGATAAAATCGCCTCAACCTTAGCCAAGACACCGGCACCGGCCACACCTGGATCAGTAATAATAAAAGGCTTCACTGATGATTGCCCAGCAATCAATTCAGGAAGCTGGGCAAGCGAGCCAGCACCGAATCGAATTGAGACAGATCCAGGTGTCAGTGTGAATGCGTTCATCTAGTTGTCGCCTTTGCTTTAGTTGAAATCTGGGGTTTTGTCTTGGAAGAGATATCTGCGCTAATTCTCTCAGCTGCCTTTTTCATTTCTAATGCTGCCGGAATGAGATGTTCTTCAAAGCGAGCACTTGGAGCTGCCACATTAAGAGCCGCGATAATTGAACCAGAGTGGTCTTCAATCGGCACCGATGCTCCAACAAGGCCAGGTTCATACTCTTCAATAACGGTGGCATAGCCATCTTTTCTAATTCTATGGATAACAGTTAGTAGTTCTTTTCCATTTTTAGTTTTACAAAACACTGGAGCACCGATGATTTCTTTATCTAGCGGATATAGCCGAGTTATTTGTGCATCATCTAAACCGCTTAAGAGAACTCGACCAGATGAAGTCATATAAGAAGGTGCTGCAACGCCCATCCAACTCAAAGCACGAAAGCCATGTGCAGGTGATTCTGAGTGAATAGTTATTACCTCTAAACCTTGTAAAACAGTGAGGTGCACTGTTTCGCCAAAGGTATGTACAAGTCCATGCATCTCACCCCGGGCAGCAGAAACAAGGTGTGCTTCAAAGGTGTAACGGGCGATGGCATAGAGACGTGGTCCAACAACAACACCTGATCCACGTCTTAATAACAAACCGTTATCTATTAGGCGCGAAACAGCACGTGATACCTGACTTTTGTCTCTGCTTGTTGCTTCTGCAATGTCACCGTTGCGCATTGCATGCGGACTTACAGCTGCCACCACTTCAATTATTTCTAAATCGCGCTCTAAACCATTGTTTCTAGTCAGCGCGGTAGCCATGTTGCAAACTGTACAACTTTCGGTGCGCCTATTGCAACAGATTGGCAAGTGGGAGCATGATGCGCAAATGGCTGATCCAACTCCAGAACCAACCGAAGAAGTCATTGAGGGCTTTAACGGCTTAGGTGACCTTGGCGGTGTTGATGGTGAAATCTCTGGCGTTGATAAACCCTCACTATTTGATTTCATTTCTGGAAACCAAGAAAAAGTAATTAGCGCCTTTGTAGCTCAAATTGAATTAGTAATTGTTGTTGTATCTCTGATTTCAATCATTGCAATCATTACAGGTTTGTTGATCTGGAAAAACTCAACGCTAGTTGAAGTTGTTACTAGCTTCTGGTCCATTGTTTTCACAATTCCTTCCCTTGCAATGTTCATCTTCTTCATTGGCCCCTTTGGATTAGGGTGGAAACCAGCTGTTATCGCGCTGGTCTTATATGGCCAATTGCCCGTTGTTAGAAACACCATTGTTGGGCTGCGAAGTATTGAGCCCGCAATTCTGGAATCAGCAATGGCAATGGGAATGAAGCCACTTACAGTGTTACGCAAGATTCACTTTCCTTTGGCATGGCCAATCATCATTGTTGGCATTCGTGTCTCCTGCATGCTGACCTTTGGTATCTCAGCAATTGCTGCATACGTTGGCGGACCTGGGTTAGGCGATCTCTTGTTTAGTGGATTAGCTCAACTGGGTTCATTTAACGCCATGAATCAGACTTTGGTTGGCGCAGTCGGAATCACAATCTTGGCGCTTATCTTTGATGCTTTCTTTGTAATAGTTCGACGAATCACAACACCTAGGGGGTTGCGTGTCTAATTTAACTATTGGTCAAGAGATTCGCTTAGAGAATTTAACTAAGCAATATCCCAACACCGCAAAGCCTGCTGTAAGTAATTTCAACCTGACAATTCCGGCCGGTGAGTGTGTGGTCTTTGTTGGCCCATCAGGCTGCGGCAAGACAACGACAATGAAGATGATTAACCGCATCATTGAGCCAACTTCAGGCAAGATCTTTATTGGAGGAGAGGATGTAACACACACTCCTGCACACGAGTTGCGTCGCAACATTGGCTATGTCATTCAGCAGATTGGTCTGTTTCCTCATTTAACAATTGCCGACAACGTTGCAACCGTGCCTCAACTACTTGGTTGGGATAAAACAAAGACCAGAGCCAGAGTTAATGAATTGATGGAGTTAGTAGGACTAGATCCTGCCGAGTACGGATCACGTTATTCAAAGCAACTATCTGGTGGACAACAACAACGCGTTGGTGTTGCTCGCGCTTTGGCTGCAGATCCTGCGGTGCTACTGATGGATGAGCCATTTGGTGCAACTGATCCCATTACTCGCCTTCGTTTGCAAAAGGAGTTCCGCGCATTACAGCGTGAGTTGAAAAAGACTGTTGTTTTCGTGACTCACGATTTTGAAGAGGCACTACTTCTTGGTGATCGCATTGCGGTTTTGAGTGATCAATCAACGGTGGAGCAATACGGAACACCGCTAGAGATTCTTTCTTCACCGAAGAGTGCAAAGGTAAAAAGTTTTGTGGGCGAGGCGGCCAGTGTGCGCATGCTCGGTCTAGTTTCGCTGGCCTCTGTTGAAGTTTCAAAGACAAAGGTGGATGGTCCAACACTTCCAGAGACAGCCACACTACGTGAGGCCATGGAGGCATTCATTACTGGTGCTAATGCGATCAATGTTGAAAATCGCGGAAGTTTAAGCTTTGAGCAATTGCAACATTCAATTTCAGCTACGAGAGCCAAAGCCATTTAGCCATGTCAGTCATCGATATGTCCGCTGGATCCAAGTTCTCGCCGTCGGCGAGATTGGTGCTTAATCGTCATCGTTCATTGATGGTCCAACCTGTTTTAATTGTTGGGCTCTCATTGATTTTGTGGTGGTATCTATCTCATGCAACCTTAGACATTATTGAAGCGGTAACGATTAACCGCGCATTTATCCAGCAGGCAGTAATTGATCACTTGGTTCTCTCTTTTGCTGCAGCTTTTATTATTTTGGGTGTTGCGATTCCTGGGGGAATCTTGCTTACTCGTGATCGTGCCAAGCGCTTTACGCCAGCAGTTCTGATCATTGCAAATATCGGTCAAGCCTTCCCAGCAGCTGGTCTTTTAATTCTTGCTGGAATTCAGTTTGGATTCGGCAAACCAATTGCTATTTTCTCTTTTGCAGCCTTTGGTGTGTTACCTATTTTGCGTAACACAATCGTTGGACTCCAAGAGATTGATCCATTTATTGTTGAATCAGCCCTAGGTATGGGAATGACAAAACGACAGGCACTTCGACAAATCGAACTGCCCTTGGCCGTGCCAGTGATTTTGGCTGGTATTAGGACCACATTAATTCTTACCGTTGGCGTTGCCACTCTCGGAGTGTTCGTCAACGGTGGAGGTCTAGGAACTCTCATCATTCCTGGGCTTAAGTTAAATAGAGATCTCGTTCTGCTTACTGGGGGCGTGCTAACAGTCATTGTTGCATTCACTCTTGATTGGCTGGCACGAGTAGCAGAGGAACTCCTTCGACCACGAGGGATTTAACACTTAAGAGAGGTAAAAAATGCAGGTAAAACGCTACAAAGTAGTTGCTGTCGCAGCTGCAGCAGCTGTCGCATTGGCTGGAACGCTCATTGGAGCAGCACCAGCAAACGCAGCAGGAAGTTCCCTTAAGGGAGTAAATGTCGTTGTGGGATCTAAAGATTTCACGGAGAGTATTGTTCTCTCAAAGATCGTTAAGCAGTTCATTCTTGCTAACGGTGGAAAAGTTACAGACAAGACGAACATTAAGGGCTCAGTTACAACTCGCGAAGCAATGCTCGCTGGCGATATCAACATGTACTGGGAGTACACAGGAACTGCCTGGTTGGTATACCAGAAGCAGACTGATGTAAACATCGCACCTAAGGACCTATACACAAAGGTTGTTGCTGGAGATAAGAAGTTCAAGGTGACTTGGCTTCCAATGACTTCATTTAATGACACTTATGCATTTGCAATCACAAAGAAGAATGCAGCTGCATGGGGCGTTAAGAACTACTCCGATCTAGTAAAGAACTCAAAGATGCCAGCAAAGCCAGTTTGGTGTGTTGAGTCAGAGTTCCAGAGCCGTCCAGATGGTTGGGCGGGATTTAAAACTAAGTATGGAATCAATGACGCAGATGTAACAGTCAAGGTTCTAGATACTGGTGCTATCTACCAGGCTACTAAGGATGGACAATGCGATATCGGTGAAGTTTTTGCAACTGATGGTCGTATTGGTGCACTTGGACTTACTGTTCCAACAGAAGACAAGCCATACTTCCCTCCATACAACGCTGCTCTAACAATGCCTGATTCAATTGCGAAGAAGTACCCACAGCTTGTGAAGGCGCTGGCTCCAATTGCAGGAAAGATCTCTAACGCAGTTATGCAAAACCTCAACGCACGTATCGACGTGTTGGGTGAAGATGCAGATGAGGTAGCAAAGAGCTTCCTTGTTGCTGCTAAGTTGATCAAGTAATTCAATAACACCAAGTAATACTTAAGGGGAAAAATGATTGACATCCAGATCGGTGAAGGGTTTGTTGGTTCCGGGCCAAATGCGGCTCACACCAACACTGTTCTTGGGACTCGATCTGGACCCGTTGGGGTGGCATGGGCTTCGGCACTTGCCACCCCATCTACGGGGCATGTTCCATTTATGGTTGTTGCACAACCTGGTATTGCAGTAACACCACCTACCTTGTTTGTTAACAAAGCAGCTGTTGAAAGTGACCAGCATGGCTTGTTCACATGGGGCGCAGCCCAAGCCGGCGTTGCATCTGCTGTAGGTGAAGCACTTCGCACAGGAATCATTGATCCTGCGAAGGTAGATGAGTTGGTGATTGTGGCGGCCATTTGGCTCAATCCATCTGCCAATGATGAAGAAGAGGTTTATAAGAATCAGCGCCAAGCGATGCTTGATGCGCTAACAAATGGCACAAAGGGATCACCAACGGCCCAACAAGTCATGACGGCTGCCGAAAATGTGGCCAATCCATTTTTTCGCACCAGTAAGTAATTAATAACAGAGAGTTTGTAACCACCATGAAAATCACCGGCATACGTTTTGAGCGAACTACTCTTGAATTAGATCCACCGTTTTGTCCTAACTGGGATCCAGTTCCTAGAAAAAAGTTTAATGCAACGCTAACAATTATTGAAACAGATGGAGGAGTCGTTGGCTATGGCGCAGGCGATGACATGGGTGGCTTTGATGGCTATGAGAAATACTTCATCGGTAAAGATTTGTTTGATATTCAAGAGCATGTGCGCTGCCTTGAGACCATTACATTTCATGCGGGGCGCTATTGGCCAATAGAGGCAGCCATTTGGGATGCTATTGGTAAGGCTCAGAAGACATCTGTGGCGCAACTATTTGGTGGTGCAACAACTTCTATTCCTGCTTATGCATCAACTGGTGCGGTGATGAACCCTATTGAAAGAGCCGCATCTGCTCGATTAATTCGTGATGCGGGCTTTAAGGCAATGAAGATTCGTGTTCCACAATCTGATTTAGCTCTGGGCATCCAAACCTTGGGTGCGATTAGAGATGCTGTTGGCAACGACCTTGAGTTGATGGTTGATCTGAATCAAGCTTGGCGCATGCCGGGGGATACTCGTCGGCCATTGGATCTAGTCGATGCAATGCGATTTGTCGATGCTGCAGCAGATCATGGGGTTTATTGGGTTGAAGAGCCACTACCAATGGAAGATATTGATGGACTTAAGCGCCTTCGTGGTCGCGGGGTTCGAATCGCAGGTGGTGAAATGATGCGCACCGAACATGAGATTTTAAATCTCATTGAAAATGATGCACTCGATGTCATTCAAGCAGATGTGGTTTTAGCAGCCGGACTAGAAAAATCACGAGTAATTGCAGCGCTGGCTCATTCTCGCAATCACATGTTCACACCACACACCTGGTCAAATGGTTATGGCCTAGTTGCAAACCTTCATGTGACAGCAGGAATTGGCGGAGCACCATTTATTGAGTTCCCTTATGACCCACCAACCTGGGATGTGGATCGCAGAGACTTCCTGATGGAAAAACCTCTTACCGTCGGCAAGGATGGTTTACTTCATGTTCCGGCAGGTCCTGGTTTTGGTGTTGAACCAAACTGGAAATTCTTTAAAAGTTCCGTTGCTTAAGAATTAATAAGGGAGAGTTAGATGTCTGTGGATTTTTCAACGTGGGTTAAACGTGCCGAGGTACTCAAGCCTGAGTCTCGCTTATATATCAACGGCAGCTTTGTTGATGCAGCATCTGGAAAAACCTTTGATGACATCAGCGCTAGAGATCAACGAGTAATTGCCAAGGTTGCAGCAGGAGATACCGAAGACATCAACCGCGCAGTTGCAGCAGGTTTACAAGTATTTGAAGCTGGCACGTGGAGTGAGATGAATCCGCGGGATAAAAAGGCCATCATGCTTAAGTGGGCAGATTTAATTCGCGAACACCAAGAAGAGCTGGCACTGCTTGAAACATTAGATGTGGGTAAGCCCATTAGTGACTCGCTCAATGTTGATGTGATGGGTGCTGCGCGCACTGTGCAGTGGTATGCCGAGGCAATTGATAAGACATACGATGAAATTGCACCAGCACCTCGCAACGCATTAGCGATGATTACACGGGAACCTTTGGGTGTTGTCGGCGCAGTAGTTCCTTGGAACTATCCGATGATTATTTCAGCCTGGAAAGTTGCACCAGCACTTGCCATGGGAAATAGCGTTGTTTTAAAGCCGGCAGAGCAATCATCACTTTCGGCTCTTTTGCTAGCTCGTCTTGGCACTGAAGCGGGATTGCCTGATGGTGTATTTAACGTTGTTCCAGGACTTGGAGCAGAGGCTGGACAAGCACTTGCTCGCCATATGGATGTGGCAAAGATTGCCTTTACCGGCAGCGGTCCAACAGGGCGCAAGATGATGCAATATGCAGCTGAATCAAACATGAAACAGGTGGCGTTAGAACTAGGTGGCAAGAGCCCACAGGTTGTTCTAGATGATGTTAAAGATCTAGATGCTGCAGCATCTGCAATTGGCTGGGGTATTTACTACAACGCCGGGCAGACCTGTAATGCAGGCTCTCGCATCATCGTGCAGGGACAGAAAATCAAAGAAGAGCTACACGCAAAGCTTGCTGAATTTGTTAAGACATTTACGGTTGGCGATTGTTTAGATCCTGCAACGTTGATGGGACCAATTATCTCCACCCAACAAAGAGATCGCGTTAATCATTATTTAGACATGGTCGGTAAAGATGGCGAGAAGTTTGTCTTTGGTGGAGCCAATAAAGAGTCCACCACAATTCAGCCGACATTGATTGATTCTGTTAAGCACCAAAGCGCTATTGCTCAAGAAGAAATCTTTGGGCCGGTGCTGGTGTCAATTGATGCAACTGATGAATCTGATGCACTTCGTAAAGCCAATGGCACTGAATACGGTTTGGCTGCCTCTGTGTGGAGCCGCGATGTGGCACGAGCACATAACTTTGCGCGCAAGCTTCGTGCCGGCACAGTCTGGATCAATACTTTTGATATGAGTGATGTGATTACGCCATTTGGTGGGTTTAAGGGATCAGGTGCTGGTCGTGACAAGTCACTTCATGCTTTAGATACATATAGTGCATTAAAAACAACATGGGTCGATCTCAACTAAGGAGCATGAGCGTGAAAGTAGCTTTTATTGGAACAGGCAGCATGGGCGGAAGTATGTCTCGCAATCTTGCAGCAGCGGGTGTTGATATTTCAGTATTTGATTTGAACGCTGAATCCATGAAAAAGCCAGTAGCAGTAGGTGCTAAAGCTGCTAGCAGCGGTGTTGATTGCGTGAGTGGTGCGGATGTGTTGATCACGATGTTGCCAACACCTGCTGCCATTGAAGGCTGCATGATTGCTGGCGGTGTGGCAGCTGCGATGAAGCCAGGATCGATGTGGATTGATATGTCCACATCAGTGCCTGAAACTGCAGCCCTGGTTGAAAAGTCACTTGATAAGACTGTAAGAATTATTGATGCACCAGTTGCTGGAATGTCAGTAGGTGCAGACAAAGGCACGTTGTCGATCTTTGCTGGCGGAGAAGAAGCAGATTTTGCGAAGGCCAAGCCGTTGTTTGACATCATGGGAGATCCAGAGAAGTTCTTTAATTGCGGCAAGCGCGGAACTGGATATGCCGTCAAGCTTGTTTTAAACATGTTGTGGTTTAACACATTCGTTGCAACAACAGAAGCGCTTCTCTTGGGTGTTAAAGCCGGGGTGGATCTAGAAACATTGCGTCAGTCTTTAGTGGGTTCTCCCTGCAACTCATTGTTACTTGAGCGAGACCTGATGGGCTTACTCAGTGAAGGTGACTATGACGAAGGCTTTGCTGTTGCCTTGGCATGTAAGGACCTGCGCCTTGCAGGAGATTTAGCTCGCTCTGTTGGTGTGCCCATGGAAGTAGGGGCTACTGTTGAGAATATCTATCGCAGAGCACGTGCGCGCTATGGCGATAAGGCTGGAGAGATGATCCCAGCCAAGATGTATGAGGATGACACAAACACTCTATTGCGTTTTAAGTAGGTTTTAATGCATCGCCAGCAGCGACTAACTCTTTTTTCAATCGGAGTTATGTGGTTTGTTGGCGGATCTATTTATCCTTTTCTCAGCCATGTTACTGAACAGATTGAGCCAATAAACATCATTGTTTTGCGCTCAACAGGTGCTGCTCTGATTATGTTCATTGCGGCACTGATTATTTGCCCACAAGCCTTCAAAGAGTTTAAGTGGGATTCAAGGCTGATTCCTATGACAATTTCTTCACTAATTTTTTCACCTATTTGTAGCGGCGCACTTGCTTGGTCTAGTAACTACATTCCAGGAGCCGTTAGTGCTCTGATGTATTCAACGCTACCCATGGTGACAACAATTTGGTTGGTGGCACAAGGCAAGAAGGTTTCGGCAACTGCTGTTGCTGGCATTGTTTTAGCAACAATTTCTGTGGTGTTTCTCATCGGGGCCCCTCAAGGCCAGATTCAAACACTGGGTGTGATAGCAGCCCTTGTATCTGTTATGGCCTGGATGGTGGCAACAGAAATTTGGATCAAGTATGACAATGACTACCCATTGGTCTTTGCTATTTTTATTCAGGTAAGCATTGGCGCAATGGGCACCTGGATTGTTCGACCATTCTTTGATTCCCAGCCAATACGAGTTGCAGATGCATTAAATATCAACATCATATTTCTAACCGCAGCTCTTGCCTCTCAGTACTGGGCCTACTTAGCGTTGACTCGCAGAGTATCTCCAGCCATGTTAACTTCATTTGCTTTTGTTAATCCTTTAGTTGCTGGCTTGATTGGCTTTATATACTTTGATCAAAGAATCAACACTCTTCAAATGTTTTCAGGTCTGATTTTGCTTGTGGGAATTTATCTATTGGTCCGTGAAGAAAAGGCGATCTTTCGCGCCGGTGATTAAAAGAGAACAAAACCCCCGCTGGGATGGCAGCGGGGGTTTTTTTCTCGTTTCCATTCCCTCAAATGGAGGATTTCTCTATGGGGAGTAGAGAAAAGTTATTTCGATTGTGATTGTGCGCTGCCTAGGTTTCGCAGATGCAAGCCGCGGATGAATGGTGGGTGAGCGTTTGGTTAATTGCTTGATTTGGAAATGCTGGAAGATCATGTGGACGGTACCTTGGGGCTATGAACCGTTGGCTCAACAGGGTAATTCGCCGCCGCGAAGTCGTTGGCGGTCTTGGCCTGTCTGCGCTTTTGGCGCTATTTCCAACCTTGGCAACCGCTGCCGCCGGTCCATCTATTAAAGCTGCAAAGGTCGGTCAAAAGATTGTGTGGCGCGGTTATGTGTACACAGTTGTTAAATCAAAGGGAAAGTTAGTGTGGAAGCAGGGGGCAAAGGTTGCGACCGCCACTGCTAGCGCATCTGCGCAACCAACTGCATCGCCAACTGCGACCCCTTCGGCAACAGCCTCGCCAACCCCATCTCCGAGTGCATCTGCCACACCAACCCCGACACCAACACCAACCCCGACACCAACACCAACCCCGACACCAACACCAACCCCGACACCAACACCAACACCAACCGCGACACCTGATGGCGCTTTTGTTGCCAACTCCTCTGATCTGAAAGAGGGACAGGTAAAAATTATTGAGGTAAATACAGCCAAAAACCAGTACCCATCATTTTCATTCACACGAGTAGGTGGCAAGGTTTACGCGGTCAGCATTGTTTGTACACATGCAGGTTGCAAGGTAGTTGTTGAAAAATCAGATCTTGTGTGTAACTGTCACTTGAGTTATTTCAGTCCCGTTGATGGTGCAGCACAATCAGGGCCGGCTCGATTGCCATTGACGCGCTATGTGGTGACAGAGCAAGATGGCAAGATCTACATCAAGGCTTAGTTTTATTTGTTTTCGTTAACTGACAGGTCGCACCGCTTTTTTTGGCTCGTTGTAATTTGCAATTGAGCCACCCTGAAGGAGTCCTCATGAAGATCCGCTTCGCATCATCCAAGACACCTACTTTGGGCTTTACTTATGTAATTCTTAACGAACTGAGCGAAGTACCGCGGTAACTTTTCCTAAGATCTCACAGTTGTCACCATCGATAGGTGCAAAGGAATCATTTGCTGGAAGCAGCCAAATATGCCCATTTTTGCGGGAGAAGGTTTTGACAGTTGCTTCGCCATCAATCATCGCAGCAACGATTTCACCGTTGTTGCAATCCTTTTGAGAGCGAATAACTACATAATCTCCATCGCAGATAGCTGCATTGATCATTGATTCACCAACAACCTTGAGCATAAATAATTCACCGCTTCCAACAAGTGATTCTGGAAGTGGGAAGGTCTCTTCAACTGATTGCTCTGCGGTGATTGGCCCACCTGCTGCGATGCGACCAACAAGTGGGATGTAGCGTGTGGCATCAACTGGTGTTGAGTTCTCCGCGGTCTTTTCATCGGGCATCAAAACTTCGAGTGCGCGACCACGGGTTGGGTCGCGGCGGATAAAGCCCTTCTTTTCCAGGGCTTCTAGCTGGTACTTGACCGAGGCTGGGGAGGTCAGGCCGGCGACAACGCCGATCTCGCGCATTGAAGGGGGATAGCCGTTGGTCTCCAGGGCATCCTTGATCGCGCCAAGGATTGTGAGCTGACGCTGGGTGAGCCCGTGAGCGCCTTCTGGGCCATCGGGAAGTTCAGTTACGTTTTTTGCCATAGCTCAATAGTGACAGAAGTTCACCAAAAATTCAAACACCTGTTCGAAAAAATGTTGCATTTGTCAGTGGCGGGGTGTTTAATTGTCTTATTCGAACAACTGTTCGAATACCTTCCCCAAGGTTGTACAGCAGGAGACACATAATGAGCACACTGACAATCAATTCATTTGGTTCACCATCAAGTGGAAAAAGCATTGTAAATCAGGGATTTCTAGCCAATCCGTCCGGTCGCCAGAGCGCGGTTAAGTTGTCGCGCCGTGGCCGGCTAGCTCGCACATGTGTTGTTCTCTCGCTGACCGTTGTTCTGGCAGCTGGCTTTGCCTCTCAGTCCGGGGCCGGACAGGTCGAGGCAAGCACAGCCCCTTCCTACGAGATCGTGGTTGTCGCACCAGGTGAGACCCTGTGGTCGGTCGCAGCGGCTTATGCATCGGGGGATGTGCAGGGGCTGGTTAATGAGATCCGTGAGGTCAACAACCTCAAGGGGTTTGACCTACAGGCGGGGCAAAAGCTGCGCGTACCGTTGGCTGGCTAGAAGCACACACCTGAGCCGCGACACGCCGCTCAGAAAGTTTTCACCTACTCAACAGGCAAAACCTCAAGCAATGCTTTATAGTTAACACAAGATGTAGGGGTCAAAACGGTAAAAATCTCCATTACTAGTGGTTAATCCAGTAGTTTTAGGGTAAGTTACCGAATCCGCGTTAAAGCCCTTTTACACCTAAAACTGTAAATATCGAGCATTGATTGGAGGACACGCCGAGATGAACTGCCCATTCTGTCGCAATGAAGATTCCCGAGTTGTGGACTCCCGTCCCGTTGAAGATGGCACCGCAATCCGTCGCCGTCGCGAGTGCCCTGAATGTGGCCAGCGATTTTCAACCCAGGAGCTCTCACTCCTTAACATTATTAAGCGCAGCGGGGCGACAGAGCCATTCAGCCGCGAGAAGGTCTTGGTTGGTGTTCGTAAAGCCTGCCAGGGACGTCCTGTGAATGAGGATGATTTAGTTTTGCTTGCTCAACGCGTAGAAGAGACACTTCGCCGCACAGGTCAGGCAGAGATCGAAGCACAAGAGGTGGGCATGGCAATTCTTGCGCCACTCCGAGAGCTCGATGAGGTCGCCTACTTACGTTATGCATCTGTGTACCGTAACTTTGCTTCCCTTGAAGATTTCGAAGGTGAGATCGCTCTTCTCCGTGCTCTACCTTCAAGCAATTCCCCAATTGCTTCAGCATCAAACAGCACCACAAGTAACACAGAAAACAGCACTACTCAAAAAATTAAGAACTAACTAGAAGACGGGGAAACAAATATGTCAGAGACGGTCATCAACCGACCAGCGAAAATCAAGGCCCACAACACCCTTAAAGGTAAGGGCTTGACGATCGAACGCATCTACACGACTGAAGGTGTGCACCCGTATGACCAAGTCAAATGGGAACGTCGCGATGTAGTGCAGCAGAACTGGAGAACGGGTGAGACTGTTTTTGAGCAACGCGGTGTTGAGTATCCAGATACATGGTCAGTAAATGCTTCAACAATCGTTACAACAAAGTACTTCCGCGGAGCACTAGGTGCTGAAAACCGTGAGTGGTCTTTAAAGCAGGTAATCGATCGCGTTGTATTGACATACACAAAGGCTGGAAAAGAGCACGGCTACTTTGCAACAGATAAGGATGCTTTGGTTTTTGAGCACGAGCTAACACACATGCTTTTGCACCAGATCTTTTCATTCAACTCACCTGTGTGGTTCAACGTTGGAACAGCACAACCACAACAGGTTTCAGCATGTTTCATCCTCTCAGTTGATGACACTATGGACAGCATTCTTAACTGGTACCGCGAAGAGGGAATGATCTTCAAGGGTGGATCAGGAGCAGGACTTAACTTGTCACGCATCCGTTCATCAAAGGAGCTACTCAAGTCCGGTGGAACAGCCTCAGGACCGGTCTCATTTATGCGTGGAGCCGATGCATCAGCAGGAACAATCAAATCAGGAGGCGCAACCCGTCGCGCTGCAAAGATGGTTGTTCTCGATGTAGATCACCCAGATATCGAAGAGTTTATTGAGACCAAGGTTAAGGAAGAGGACAAGATTCGCGCACTTCGCGATGCTGGCTTCGACATGGATCTCGGTGGAAAAGACATCATCTCTGTTCAGTATCAGAATGCAAACAACTCAGTTCGCGTTTCTGATGAGTTCATGCGTGCAGTTGAAAAGGGAGAGCAGTTTGGTTTAAAAGCTCGCTCAACTGGCGAAGTTATCGAGACAGTTGATGCACGCGCACTCTTCACAAAGATGGCACAAGCTGCATGGGCATGTGCAGATCCAGGAATTCAGTACGACGACACAATCAATGATTGGCACACAAACCCAGAGACAGGTCGCATCAATGCGTCAAACCCTTGCTCTGAGTACATGTCACTTGATAACTCATCATGTAACTTGGCTTCACTCAACTTGATGAAGTTCCTAAAGAGTGATGGTTCATTTGATGCCAAGACATTTGGTAAGGCGGCAGAGCTGATTATCACAGCGATGGATATCTCAATCTGCTTTGCAGATTTCCCAACAGAGGCGATCGGTGACACAACTAAGGCTTATCGTCAGCTCGGAATCGGATATGCAAACCTTGGTGCACTTCTTATGGCATCAGGACTTGCTTACGATTCAGATGGTGGACGCGCTCTTGCAGGTGCGATCACATCATTGATGTCAGGTATTACCTACAAGCGTTCAGCAGAGCTTGCTGGAATCGTCGGACCATACGCAGGCTTTGCGCAAAACGCGCAGCCACATGCACGTGTTATGCGCAAGCATGCAGCAGCATCATCATCTGCAAAGTCAGAGACAACTCTTGACCGCGATGTATGGACAGAGGCAAACAAGGCGTGGGATGCATGTCTTGCAACAGGCGATAAGAATGGATGGCGCAACGCGCAGATCTCAGTTCTTGCTCCTACAGGAACAATCGGTTTGATGATGGATTGCGATACAACTGGTATCGAGCCTGACTTCTCATTGGTCAAGTTCAAGAAGCTTGTCGGTGGCGGATCTATGCAGATCGTTAACCAGACAGTCCCAGCAGCCCTAACAAAGCTTGGATACGCACAGGAGACAATCGAAGCGATCGTTGAATTCATCGCAGCAAATGGACATGTTATTGATGCTCCAGGTTTGAAGCAGGAGCACTACGACGTATTTGACTGTGCACTTGGTGCACGTTCAATTGCTCCAATGGGTCACGTGCGCATGATGGCTGCTTGTCAACCATTCCTTTCAGGTGCGATTTCAAAGACAGTAAACCTTCCAGAGGAAGCAACTGTTGAAGAGGTTGAGGATGTGTACTTCCAGGGATGGAAGCTAGGACTTAAGGCGCTCGCGGTTTACCGTGACAACTGCAAGGTTGGTCAGCCTTTGTCTGATGGAAAGGCGAAGAAGAAGGAGGCAGCTGTTGAAGTAGAAACTGCAACACCAGTTCGCAACCGTCTTCCAAAGTCACGCCCAGCAACAACAACATCATTCTCAGTTGGTGGCGCAGAGGGTTACATGACCGCTGGTGCTTATGCAGATGGTGCACTCGGTGAAGTGTTCTTGAAGCTTGGTAAGCAGGGTTCAACACTTGCAGGTGTTATGGATGCCTTCTCAATCGCAGTATCTATCGGACTTCAATACGGAGTACCACTAGAGACATTTGTAGAGAAGTTTACAAACTTGCGCTTCGAGCCAGCTGGTATGACAGATGATCAAGATATTCGCATGGCACAGTCCATGATGGATTACATCTTCCGTCGCTTGGCCCTTGATTACCTTCCATTTGAAACACGTTCAGCGATGGGTCTTTACACAGCAGCAGAGCGTGCAGCAGCACTCGACAATGGTGGCGAGTACGCACCTATTGCGAGTGTTGATACCCCAAAAGTAAGTGCGCCTGTGGCGGCGGCTCCTGCGGTTGCTCCAAGTAAGACAGCAGATGTGAAGATTGAAGAGAAACCTCAAACAATCGGATCATCATCTGATCTACTGGAATCTATGGGAATCAAATCTGATGCGCCTCTATGTATGACATGTGGAGTAAAGATGCGTATGTCAGGTGCATGTTTTGTATGCGAAGGTTGTGGAAACACATCTGGTTGCAGCTAAGTTAAAACAAGTTTTAACCAACCCCGTTAAAAACCCCGTCAATCACCGCGAATGGCGGGGTTTTTTACTGTTCAGCACATGGGGCAAAGCGGGGTAGAATTACGACGTTGTTTTCGGGGTCGATGTAATTTCGAACCGGCGGTTAAAGTCCGCGACCCGATACCGCACCAGGTATCGGTTGACTCAGTGAAACTCTGAGACCGACGGTTAAAGTCCGGATGAGAGAAAACAAACAAAGGGTCGGCGCATGCCTACCCTCAGTGTGCATTGTTTCTTGCACCCACCCCGAGAACTCGTATCTAGAGTTAGGGGCCA
>JAGWVL010000015.1 GCA_018970885.1 Actinomycetales bacterium | reverse complement strand
TTCACACAGCAAATGGCACTTTGGATTGTTTGCAACGCTCAAAGCATTCCTAACTAGTTGTTTAGGTAGTTCGATTGGCGAAGCATTTATCTTTTGCATAGCATTGGCACGTGTTCGCACTTCATAAATTTCCACTTACTAAACCTTTAGCGGAGAAGTTTCGCGAAAATGTTTCCGGTTCACGTGATGGTCGCCCTGATTGGGTAATGACAATCGGTGAAGGCTCCGGAGAAGGGTTATTTGGTCCGGACAGCGCTGTCTGGCAGGTGCATGGAACCATTGCAACCTTAGTCGGAGGAGTTCGAGCATTACTTTTACAAGCTGCGCACCCTGCACCACTTTCTGGAGTTGCTGAGCACTCTCGATATGAAACAGATCCTTTGGGACGCCTGGCGGGCACAACACGTTGGCTTACGGTTACAACCTTTGCAGCAGAAGAGGTAATTGCTCGCGAAGCAGCACGTGTCAATGCCATGCATGATCATGTCAAAGGAAATTTCACTGACAAGCAAGGGCAAGAACAGAGTTATAAGGCTAAAGATCCTCGCTTTTTATTATGGGTGCATTGCGCTTTCACGGATTCATTTTTAAAGGCACATCTAGCTCTCGGATATCCGATAGATAAAGGTGCTGACGCTTATGTTGCCGAATGGAGCAAGAGTGCGGTTCCGCTTGGATTAACTAATGCACCAATGTCGGTTGTAGAGCTAGAAGCGACTCTGGATGATTTCAGAGCCAATGATTTGGCACATGTAGAGCGAACAGATGAAGTAGTTCGATTTATTTTGAATCCACCTTTTGGGGGAGCGGGTAAGTTCTTTTATAAGGTGATTGCAAATGCTGCGATCGCAACGCTAGATCAGCGCGAATTAGCTTTATTGGGATTAACTCCACGATCAAAGATCTGGCTTCGAATTTCACGAGTAAGTCTCGATATTTTTCTTGCGATCTTGGGTCCAGAGCCACCAGCGATGCAGGTTGCCCGCGAACGCATCGAATCTACGCGTGGCACATAGATTTCTCAGCCTTTTTGACCCAAATCTTTACCAAGATCATGATGCACCTGCTCCTGATTAGTTCTACCGTTTTGGGATGAATACTGACTCTACATACTTGTTGAAATCTTGGATTAAGGCACCAATCACTCGCAGATCACTGTTACTCATGGCGACAACTACTGCAGTTGCTGGAACATCTCTTGGGAAGGCTATTGGAGTAACGGCGCCGGTCATTACCCAAGTTCTTGGTCGCCCAACTAATTCATCAATCGCTGTAAGTGTCTTAGCATCACAACCGATAACCACCTACATCGAATATGGGTACACCAAAACTCGATATACAGGCAAGAGTCAAGAGCTCCAGACCTCACCCGGAAATCCTGCTGTTTTTGATCTCAAAGGTTTAAAAGCAAATTCGAAGGTCTACTACCGAGTGAATTACAAAGGCTCAACTGATACGAAATTTACCAGTGGAAAACAGTATTCATTTACGACCGCTCGAGTTGCAGGCTCCACTTTTTCCTTTTCAGTGCATGGCGATACTCACCCTGAACGCGCCGGAAAAATGTTTAACTCTGAGCTCTACGGTGTGACACTTGCAAATATTGCGAGCCAACAACCTGATTTCCACATCATGATGGGTGATGACTTCAGCATTGATCCATTGATCGGTAAAGGTCAAGCGGATCAAGCTAATGTAGAAAAGATTTATAGCACTCATCGAAATTGGCTAACAACCGCAACAAGTTCTGTTCCACTATTTCTAATTAATGGTAACCATGAGCAAGCCGCCGCTTATTTACTCGATGGCACAACGACGAATCCTGCGGTATTAGCGGGTAATGCACGTTTGAAGTATTACCCATTACCTGCACCGGATGCTTTCTACACCGGAAATACAAATCCAGTCGAGGGGGTAGGTCTTCCACGTGATTACTATGCATGGACTTGGGGTGATGCATTGTTCGTAACCCTTGATCCTTACTGGCACTCTAGAAATGCAGTTGACAATGTAGCTGGCGTATTAGTTCCAGAAGATCAAGCTGGTACAAAAGGCGGAGGTGGCGGCGGTGGTAAAAAAGGTGGCGCAACACCTATCGCAACCGCGCCTACAGCCCCAACTGGTAATGGGAAAGTTACCAATCTATGGAGTATCGGTATCGGCGATGAACAATATGCATGGCTGAAAAAGACCCTTGAAACAAGTAAAGCTAAGTACAAATTTGTATTCGCACACCATGTGATGGGTACTGGACGTGGTGCGATAGAAGTATCAACGAACTACGAATGGGGCGGTAACGATCCAAAGGGTCAAACAACCTTTGCAAAGGAAAGGCCCAATTGGGAGCTACCTATCCATGACCTCATGGTTAAAAACAAGGTCTCCATATTTTTCCAGGGCCATGATCACATTTTCTGCACTCAAGAGCGTGATGGTCTTATCTACCAATCAATGCCTAACCCTGCCGATGACACATTTTCAATGTTTAACTCAGATGCTTACAAGAGCGGCGTCAAGGCACCAAATTCAGGACATGTCCGCGTAACTGTTGCACCTTCGCAAGCAAAGGTTGAGTACTTTTTGGCGGCACGAAGTAAAGATACAGATCGCAAAAATATGAGCCTTGCTCATAGTTACATCGTTAAACCAAAGGTTTAGAAATGAGCCATGACCATGAGATCCAACATCTTTCTGAGTTAGATCGCCGTAGATTTCTTCAAATTGCTGGTTTTGCAACTGGGTTAGCTTTTGTTAATTCGATAACGTTGAATGAATCTGCACACGCTCTGCCCTCGGCCAAACTTCCAGGATTTACTGCTTTTGCAAATTCAGTGAAAGTTTTCAAGAGTGATAAGTACTATCTCGTCGAAAGTAGTGGAATTCCAGCTCACCAAATGATGGTGGGTATAAGAAGTTGGCAACAACAAGTACCAACTGTTCAAAACTACAGTGGTACAAATGCATGGTCGATACCAATAAAGCCTGTGATTGCAACCAACCCAATGTCAGCCAGAAATCACTTTCTGCGAGGCGCAATTGCCCTAGCTGTAAATGGTGTTCCGATTTTTAATGCATTAAATAATCGCGGCGATGATGCATTTTTAGCCGGAGAACTCGACGAATGGGGAGGGCACTGTGGCCGCGCAGATGATTACCACTATCACATCGCACCAACTCATCTACAAAGTGTTGTAGGAAAGAAAGTTCCAATCGCTTACGCATTAGATGGTTTTCCGATTTATGGAGAAACTGAGATAGATGGAAAAAAAGTTACTGGATTAGATTCCCTTAATGGTCATTTTGATTCGAAAAAAAATTATCACTATCACGCCACAAAGAGCTATCCATATATAAACGGTGGCTTCAAAGGTGTGGTTACCGAGATAGATGGACAAGTTGATCCTCAAGCTTTAACTAAAGGTTTCCGACCAGCTGGTACCCCTTTAAAAGGAGCCACTATTACAGGATTTGAGCGAATAAGTGATTCCTCATTTGATTTGAAGTACTCACTCAATGGGGGCGAATTTCGCGTCAAATATACCGCTTCTCTCAAGGAGGTAAGTATGGAGTTCATAGATTCAAATGGAATAAGTCGAACAGAGGTGTACCAGAGAAAATGAGTAATCCATTTAATTTTATCAATCGTCGAGGATTCCTAAAAACTTCACTTGTGGGAATCTTGATGAGCACGCCACTATCAAAGGCCATGGCTGCTCTTCCCATATCAGCGAAATTGATTGGGCAACCAACTGCAAGCTCATTTTCCGTAGCGATCTCCGCTACTTCGACGGTTCGGGTTTATATTGAATACGGTTACAGCAAGAGTTCTGTGAGCGGCAAAACCCCATTTATTGATATTGCAAAGGGGGCGACTCAAACACTGATTGTCTCTAACCTAAAGTCAAACTCTACAATTTACTATCGAGTCAAATATGCCTTGGGCACAAACCTGAATTATGCATCTTTAACTCAGCGGACAACTAAAACCTTGAGCGCTCAACAGATGTCATCAAGTACTTTTGCTGTTCAGGCTGATCCGCACATGGATGAAAACTCAAGTGCAGAAGTTTATGAAGGAACCCTTAAGCAAATCGTTGCCGCCTCACCAGCATTCCTTATGGATCTTGGTGACATATTTATGGTTGATAAATTGCCTAACAAAACTGAGGCAAATATCAGAGCTCGTTTTGAACTTATGAAAGGTTATTATCAAAAACTAGGGAGTATCCCTCTAAAGATTTGTTTGGGAAATCATGACGGCGAGCTTGGATACAGTTCATTCAATACAAAGAAGTATCGAAAAGAGTATTTTCCAGAACAAACAGGCGATTTAGCCTACTTTGCTTTTACTGGTCCTGATCAGTTACACATTGTTTTGGATCCATTCACCTACACCGTCAAAAATCCAACACCAGCCGGATGGGAATGGACCTTAGGCAAGACACAATATGACTGGCTTGTTGAAACACTACGAAATTCTAAGGCGACTCATAAGTTCATTTACATTCATCACCTTTTAGTCGGAGATCAGACTTCGCGAGGCGGGGTCGAAGTTGCGCTTCGAAATGAGTGGGGTGGGAAAAATGTAGACGGCAGTTATGGCTTTGAGACAAATAGACCAGGTTGGGGTAAACCAATTCATGAACTCTTAATCGAACACAAAGTTGGATTTGTTTTCAAGGGACATGATCACTTGTATGTAAAACAAGAGTTAGATGGAATTGTCTATCAAACTGTTCCACAACCAAGCCATCCAGGAACCAAGATCAACGTCAATCAGTATGGATATACATCTGGAAAAGGTGTTGGGGGATCGGGATTCATAAAAGTTTCAACTTCAGGAAATGTAGCAAAGGTTGATTTCGTTTTATTTGATGGAACAATCGGCGACACATATACGAGAAGCGCCTAAAGATGAAGAGAATCTTTCTCGGGCTCTTAATTTTTTCAATCTTCATTCCCTTGGGCCAAGCTCAAGCTGTAACCTCAAAAAGCATTTCCTTTCAAGCTGAAATTTGGGCAGATAATTGGTTCTCGCTATACATAAATGGCAAGAAAGTTGGGGAAGACTCAGTCTCAATTTCAACTGAGCGATCCTTTAATAGTGAAAGAATCAAGTTCACCGCTTCTTATCCATTTACGATAGGAGTAATCGCTAAGGACTTTACTGAGAATTCATCCGGCCTTGAATATATAGGTAAACCGAATCAGCAAATAGGAGATGGTGGGATCATCATTCAGATTCGCGAACTCGCCACCGGAAAAGTAATTGCATATTCATCACGTGATTGGAAAGTCCTCACAGTCAATAAAGCACCGCTTAATCCTGAGTGTGTTAAGTCGAAAGATCCTTTGGCAGATTGCAAATCATTGATCACATCTATTCCTTCAACTTGGGCTTCAACAACATTCAAAGACACCTCATGGAAGAATGCATCAGAATACTCACGAGAAGCTGTGGGAGTTAAAGATGGATTCTTTGATTTCTCCTGGTCACCATCTGCCTCATTAATATGGTCCTCCGATCTAAAACTGGATAACACTATTTTGTTGAGGCGCGTTATAAAAACTTCGACAATCTCTGGTGGTACGGTGAAAAACTTGGTGCTGAGCAGCCCCGATTTCAAAGAGGGTGGTTCGCTGCCAATAGATTTTACGTGTGATGGAAAAGGAGTTTCACCCTCTTTGTCCTGGAGCGATGTTCCTGCTGAAACTCAATCGCTAGTTTTGATTATGGATACCGTGCCTGGACCCTTAAGACCAGGTGAAACGGATATCGGAAATCATTTTTACTTAACGATTTTCAATATTCCACCAACCGTAACTTCAATAGCTGCTGGAGCAAGCAATGTTGGGGTTCTGGGACAAAATTTTCAGGGAAAGAAACTTGGATACACACCACCATGTTCACAGGGTCCAGGAAGTAAGAAATACACCTTTTACTTGTATGCACTTAATTCTAGGCTCAGTATTTCGGGGGTTCAGGCAACAGAAAAATCCTTACGGGAATTAATGGCAGGAAAGGTTCTGGCATCAGCGGAACTTAATGCTTTCTACTCACGTCAATAATTTTCCCCTAATGAACGGCTGCACAAGTCAGTGTTGTCCAGATGGCATGATAGAGATATGGATAATCTGGTATCAGTAGATTTAATCGCTCCAAATGAATGGCAGCGACTACGCACGATTCGTTTACAAGCACTCTCAGAAAGCGGTCACGCTTTCGGCGGAACTTTTGAAACAGAAAGTGCAGAGGATGAGACCGCGTGGCGTGCCAAGTTTGAAAAGAATGATTACCTGATCGCATCAGTCGATGGCGTTGATGGAGCGATGATGTATATCGAAGTTCTCAATGGAGATTTTGGAGCAACCTGTTGGATAGGTGGTTGCTGGAGTGATCCACGCTTTCGTGGAAAAGGATTAATGCGAGCGATGTTTACCTTTATCGATCAACAAGATAAGGATTGGAAGGTCCAAGGATTAGGTGTGTGGACCGACAACTTCAGCGCGATTGCTGCCTATGAAAAGCTGGGATTTGTGAAGATGGGTGAAAATACGGAAAGTACTCGCAAGCCTGGAAAGTTCTATCAGCGAATGATTAGAAAGAGTACGGTTTAAGCGTTTTCTAACTTGTAACCAAGGCCACGGATTGTTTGAATCAAGACAGGGTTCGCCGGATCTGCTTCGATTTTTGCGCGTAAACGCTTAATGTGAACATCTAAAGTCTTAGTGTCACCGTAATAATCCCCACCCCACACACGATCAATCAGCTGTGAACGCGTTAAAACTCGACCCGAGTTGCGCATCAAAAACTCAAGTAGTTCGAACTCCTTCAGCGGCAATGCGACAGGGTTTCCGTTGACAAAAACTTGATGCTTTCCGGTGTTGAGCCGAATTGGGCCCACCTCCATCAAGTCCTGATCTTGAGTAGAACCGTCATCTGGAATACCACGACGTAGCACCGCTTTAATGCGGGCTATTAATTCGCGTGAAGAATATGGCTTTGTCACGTAATCATCTGCTCCGAGTTCAAGACCTACAACCTTGTCGATCTCAGCATCCTTTGCGGTAAGCATGATGATAGGTACTTGAGAATGTGTTCTGATCGACCTACACACCTCAACTCCAGAGACTACTGGAATCATTAAATCAAGAAGAATTAAATCTGCGCCTTTCGAGTTGAACATATCAAGCGCTTGTCGTCCATCTTCGGCAACAGAGATTTCAAACCCCTCTTTAGACAACAAAAATGCTAATGCTTCAGAAAATGAAGCTTCGTCCTCGACAACTAAGATATGAGTCATTTCGTTCCCTCCGTTGCTCCTGTGTAAAAAGGCAGCATTAATGTGAATGTACTTCCCACATTTTCAGCGCTCCATACCTTTACATCTCCACCATGTTTAGCGGCGACATGTTTTACAATTGAAAGTCCAAGGCCTGTTCCACCGGTTTGTCGTGACCGTGCTGGATCAACACGATAAAAACGTTCAAAGATTCTCATCAAATCTGCTTCAGGAATACCAATTCCTTGGTCAGTAACCGAAATCTCGACGATTCCATCCTTAATCCGGCTAGTTACTGCAACCTTTGTGTTTTCTGGTGAGTAGTTAATCGCGTTATCTATCAAGTTTTGCATCGCCATAGTCAATTGATCTCGGTCGCCAAGCAAAGTTGCAGGTGAATCCTCAGAAAAGTTGATTGTAATTCCACGGTTTTCGGCGTTAATTTGAGATTGATCAATTGCTTCTTTGACTAGATATGAGACGGAAACCTCTTGAGCTTCTTGCAAAGGGTCAGAATCCTGAAGTCGAGATAGATTGATAATTTCCTGAACTAAATCTGTAAGCCGCTTTGCTTCCGATTGCATTCTGGTTGCGAATTTAACAACAGATTCAGGGTCATCCTTTGCACCCAACACAGCTTCGCTCAATAAAGAGAGAGCTCCAATTGGAGTCTTCAATTCATGTGAAATATTTGCAACAAAATCTCGCCGAACATCATGAATTCGTTGTGCTTCACTCTCATCTGAAATTAAAACCAACACATATTGATTTTCAGTTAGAGGCAAAACATTGACTGTGAGCTCATGCTTACCTTCACCAATGGGACCGCGAGGTAGATCAATTCTTCCGGTTTGCTTGAGGTTTGAGCGGCGCACAACGCGAACAGTTGCCAGTAATTCAGGATTCTCTAAGCGCCCATCCTTCAAAATTCCAAGTTTTTCAACGCCGGAGGTCTTAAAAATTGCGACATCACCTGGGGCGAGAATTAATGAGTCCCCATCGAGGTTTTCAAGGGTGTGCAACAACAAATCCGGCACTCCGGCAGGCGCAGGTGATTGATCAACCTGACGCTTAAACCTCATACCGAAACTCTATCGCCACAAAACACGTGTTAACCCTCCGTTAACCAAATGGCTTGCTTATGTTCAGCAAGTACCTCTACCTTCACCCCATGGCTCTTATTCGCTCGCAGTATCAGGATGAACTCGATGGTGTCTCGCAGTCCCTTGTAGACCTAACAAACATGGTGACGACCTCGGTCGTCAAAGCATCCAAGGCTGTCCAATCCGCGGATCTAGCTTTGGCTGAAGAGGTCATTGCAGCAGATGTAAAGATCGATGATTTCCAACATGAGTTAGATGCCCGAATTATTGACATCATCGCCCGTCAGCAGCCAGTTGCTTCCGATTTACGTGCACTCGTGACAGCGATGCGTATGAGTGCTGATCTTGAAAGAATGGGCGATTTAGCTCACCACATCGCAAAGGTTGCTCGTCTTCGTCACCCGGATTGCGCGATCCCAGAAGTTCTACTCTTGCCTTTTACCGAGATGGGGCATGTGGCTGAAAAATTATCCATAATGGTTGGCAATGTCATCACCACCCGTGATACAGATATGGCTTTGCAGGTAGAAAAAGATGATGATGAAATGGATGACCTGCACAGAAAGGTGATTTCAACAATCATAAATGACAGCAGCGGGTTGAGCTTGGAAACTGCGATCGATCTGACTCTGCTGGGTCGTTACTACGAGCGCTATGCGGACCATGCGGTCTCTGTGGCCCGACGGGTTTATTTCTTAGTAACCGGCACTTTCGCCTAATTCGGCTGATAACGTAGCCGGATGGGTCCGGCATTTAATCGTTTATGGGCCGGCAGCATCATTTCAAACTTGGCTGATGGCGTTCTCATCGCCGCAGCCCCACTTCTTGCAATCACCTTAACCGATAGCACTGTGCTGATCTCCATTATTGGAGCCATGGTGATGTTGCCATGGTTGCTTTTTGCAATGCCTATCGGAGTAATGGTCGATCGAGTAGACCGTAAATACATATTGGCTGGCTCAAATGCAATCCGAAGTGTGGTTATCGGCGTGATGGCGCTGGGTATTGCAACGGGGCATGTAACCATTTATTGGTTGATTTTTTCCGCCTTCATCATTGGCGTCTGTGAGGTTGCAACCGATACAACCGCCCAATCCCTGATTCCTCAAATCTTGGATAAAGAGCATTATGAAAAAGGAAATTCCCGGCTCCAAATATCGGAAACAATCATCCAGGGCTTTATCGGCTCACCTTTAAGTGGCTTTTTGTATGCGCTCGCGATCTGGTTGCCCTTTTTCATCAACAGCATCGGCTACGCAGTAGCCACCTTGCTCGCGCTGTCTATTCCAATTCAATACTTACAAGATGTTCGAACGGAAAGTTCAACGGAGAAAAAGCCTCACTTCATTGAAGACATCAAATTTGGAATTGCCTACTTGTATAACCACAAAGTTTTGCGACGTTTAGTTTTAACGACCGCAACTATTGGCGTCTGTTACTCCATGGGTACGGCAACCATGGTTTTATTTATCATCAAAGAGCTTGAATTAGCACCGAAGTATTTCGGAGTGATTCTGACGATTCAAGGTGTTGGCGCGTTGTTGGGTGCGATCGTTGCCCCAAAGGCTTCGAAAAAATTTGGTCGCAGCATCGTCATGACTATGGGAATTACCTTGAGTTCAGCGGTTTTATTACTTCAGGGCTTTTCACCAAATATTTATGTATTTGTTGCGCTGGCAACTTGTGGAGGCTTTGCAATTGCGCAGTGGAATATTTTGTTAATGGCGACATATCAAACAGTTATTCCTAATGAATTGTATGGACGCATACATGGAACTCGGCGAACATTGGTGTGGGGAATGATGCCTATTGGTTCCCTCATCGGGGGAGTCCTGGCTCACTTTAATTTGCGACTTCCCATGTTTGTTGGAGGAGTTATCGCCACAGTAATTGCTTTAGGATCTATCAATTTCTTGTTGAGCGTTGCTAAAACTTCGGGAACCTCACAATAATCAGGCATTATGAAAACAAAGTTAGGGCGCTCTTATTGGAAACTTTGGTCTGCAACCGCAATTTCAAATCTGGGTGATGGAATATCTGCAATTGCATACCCGTGGTTAGCTTCGGCTGTAACTCGATCTCCCTTGCTTATTGCTGCTGCAGGGTTTGCATCCCGCCTTCCCTGGTTGATCTTCACTCTTCACGCTGGGGTTATTACCGATCGATTTGATCGACGAAAGCTGATTGTTGGCATGGATGCTTTTCGAGGGGTTTTGACCATCGTTGTTGGAGTGGTAGTCCTTTTAAATCAAGATTCGCTGCCATCTCTCAATGAATTGGCCTCAATTACTGATCTGGAGACTCATTGGGGGTTGTACCTCACCTTTGTAGCTACCGCTTTTCTCTTCGGAATGGCAGAGGTGTTACGAGATAACAGTGCGCAGACATTAATGCCAAGTGTAGTTGTGAAAGAAAACCTGGAAAAGGCCAATGGACGTATGTGGTCTGCTGAGTCCTTGACTAATAGTTTTATTGGACCACCTTTAGGGTCATTGCTCATTGGTTTAGCAATATTTTTACCATTCTTTGTCGATGCTGGAACATTTTTCATCGCCGTAGCGTTACTTGCAACCATTAAAGGTAATTTCCGGCCAGTGCATGATCAGCCTCGAGAAAAAGTGAATTTCAAAGTTGAAATTAGGGAAGGTTTTACCTGGCTTTGGAATCACACACTCTTACGTCCCCTTGCAATAATTTTGGGTTGCATGAACGGTGTTGGAACAATGGTTGGAGTTACCTTTATTTTGTTTGCTCAGGAGGTACTTGGAACTTCCGTTTTTGTTTTTTCCATTTTAGGTACCGCGGGAGCAATCGGAGGAATCGTTGGCGGGTTGTTAGCTCCGAAAATTTCAGAAAAAATTGGAAGTGGCCCATCTCTATGGATTGCATTAATAGCAGGGCCACTTGGTTATCTCGTTGTCGGTTTTACAACTTACTGGCAGGTTGTGTGGGTTGTGACCGTTTTTGAATCTTTTGTTGCTGTTTTGTGGAACACCATCACAGTCTCTCTTCGCCAAAGCATCATTCCCACACAACTTTTAGGTCGAGTAAACAGCGTCTATCGTTTCTTTGCATGGGGCTCGATCCCGATAGGGATGTTTTTGGGAGGCGCGGTTGTCTCTTTGATTCAAAATCTGGCTACACGGGATCTTGCTTTGCGGGCCCCATATCTACTTGGGGCGGTTTTAGGCTTTCTCATCTTTATCCTTGCGGCGCCTCGTCTAACAACTACAGCTCTTGAAAAAGCCAAAGCCGAGGCGACCAAATAGCCCCTGCCTCACCCCGTTCTAAGCCAATGGTTATCTAGGCGTTATAAATCCACGCTCATGCAAATCATTCGCCTGTTGCCACTATGGGCTGGCTACGGCAAACTTCATCCACCGAAAACGCCTATGGGGTGGTCGACTCTCCACAGACGTCTTTCTTTAACCCTCAAGGAGGAACTATGAAGTTCACACGTAGCGCAAAGTTTGCGCTCGCAACTGCAGCATCAGCGGCGTTGGCATTTACATTGCTCACACCTGCACAGGCTGCAACTCGCTCAACGGTTATCTTGCATGAAACAAACCCCATCACAGGATTGAACTGTGGCCTTTCAGCTACAAACTCAACAACTTGTTCTGCGGTTTCATACCTACAAGGTGCCGGTTTCAACTACTACAACAACAAGAAAGAGCTTGTAAAGAACACAGTATTTGGTTCATACAAGATCGTTAAGAACACAGCTACAGATTTCCGTACACAATGGACAGTTAACCCTGGCCGTGTATGGTCAGATGGAACTCCAATCACAGGTGAAGATCTTCTTCTTTCACACATCCTAAGCAGCGATGCATACTCAAAGGCTGCAGGACTCGGAGATCCAACAGATAAGAAGACTCCTCCTGCATTTAACGGCCTTGGATACTCAGGCGTTTATGCAAACAACATTGTTGGAGATCCAGTCCTTTCTGCTGACAAGATGACAGTAACTCTTCAGTTCAAGAAAAAGATCGCTAACTGGGATCTTTACGGCCCTGGACCATCACCAGTTCACACATTGGTTTTGATGGCAGAAGGTAAGAAAGCGCTTGGAACAGTTGCTGAAAACGAAGCAGCTCGTGATCGCTTCGTAAAGGCATTCCGCGACAAGGACACAGCCCTTCTCAAGAAGATGGGTGATATCTGGTCAAAGGATTACACAATTACGACAGTAAATAAGGACACGAATCCATTGCTTCTAGTTGGTAACGGTGGATTCTTGATCGACAACGCAGTTGCAAAGACATCTGTAACACTTAAGAAGAACCCTAAGTACAACTCAGGACCAGCTCTGAGCGGTTCAGTAGATACAGTTGTGTTCAAGTTCATCGGTGATGGAACAGCTGCTGCACAGGCACTTGCTAACGGCGAGCTCGATGTTTACGCAGGTCAGGCAACTGCTGACGGTGTAGCAAAGCTCAAGGCGATCAAGAACGTAAACGTCGTTGGTAAGGATGAAGTTGCTTACGAGCACTGGGATCTTCACTACGACACAGTGCCAGATGAGGCTCCTTACACAGGCTTGTTCTCTGTAAAGGATGGCGCTCGTTCAAAGGCACTTCGTCAAGCATTCTTGCTTGGTATCCCACGTAACGAAATCATGGAGAAGTTGATTGCACCAATTAACGGTGTGACAGAGCCAATTCGTTCAACATGGTTAGCACCAGGTTCAGCTGCATATGACAAGCTCATTGCTGCAAACGGATCTGCTTTCTATTCACGTGGAACACAAGAGTCACGTAACAAGTCCGCACTTGCATTGGTACAGAAGTTCTATCCAGATGTATTGAAGAACCCACTTAAAGTTCGTGTACTTGTTCCAGGAAACAACCCACGTCGCGCAGCAGAGTTCGCTCTTGCTAAAGCAAACTTGGCAAAGATTGGATTCGATCTAGTTGGAGATGTCCGTACAGACTGGCCATCAAAGCTAGGTAACTCTGATTACGATGTTTACTTCTTCGCTTGGGTTGCTTCATCTGTAACACAGCGTCAGTCAGCTGAAGTGTTTGATACCGATGGTGGAAACAACATCACTGGTTACAGCAATAAGGCAGTTGACGCAATCATTGATACTTTGGATTCACCACTTCCAGAGCCACAGTTGATTGCTAAGTACATTCAGATCGAGCGTCTCACTAACGCAGATGCTGTAACAATTGGTGTGTTTATTCACCCAGGTGTTGTTGCAGTTAACAAGGATCTAAAGAATGTAAAGCCAGGCCCACTATCTCCAACAATTGTTTGGAACTACTGGGAGTGGTCATACTAAGGATTTAAACCCTTAGTAAGCATTACTTATTCAGTCAATTGGACGCTCGGAGATCACTCTCCGAGCGTCCTTTGGCTGTATAGTGAGGCAATAATTTCAACGTTGAATTAATCCGAGGGGAACTCACATAACATGACAGCCTTTATTCTCAGACGGCTCGGAGTCTTAGGTGTCATCCTTTTTGGTTCAAGTTTCATTCTTTACAACATAGCGGCAATCTCTGGTGATCCAACAGCAGATCTTCGCCTGAGCACCGATCCCAACCGCGACTTTCTCATTGCATCTCTTACCCGTGAACTTCAATTAGATGTTCCGCCACCTCTGCGATACTTCCTATGGCTCAAGGGCGTATTGGGTATTTTTGTTGGAAATCCAAACTTTGGAATGGGGCGCGATGGATCAGCGGTTGTTGATTCTCTTGCACTAGCCCTGCCGGTCACATTGCGCCTTGTTGCAGCGGCAACATTGCTTGCAGCCATTCTTGGAATCATGATCGGTATCGTTACAGCGCTTCGTCAGTACAGCCGCTTTGACTACTCAATGACATTTATCGCCTTCTTACTTTTCTCACTTCCAGTGTTCTGGGTTGCTGTACTTTTGAAGGAGTACCTAGCGATCTCTTTCAATAACTTTTTACGGGAACCTCAAATTCCAATGCGATGGATTATCGGAATTGGTCTGATTAGCGGCTTGTTCTGGGCATCTGTCATCGGCGGCTCCAGAAAGACCTTCTGGACCGCTTTCGCAGTTGCCTTTGCTGCTTCAAGTAGCTTGGTAGCGATTTTTGGAGCAACCGGTTGGTTGCTTAACCCTTCATTAGGACCAATCGTTGTCCTGCTCCTTTCAATTGGAATTGCTTTTGGAGTTACTCAACTTTCAGTTGGGCTTATTAATAAGGCAGCGCTACGTGCATCCTTGACGATGGCCGGACTGTCAGTTGTCGCTTATTACCCAGTTAACTGGGTCTTTGATAACTACCCCGGATCACTCAGCATCTTTTTGATGGCATGTGTTTTGATAACAACAGCGGTGTTTATCGGATTAGCATTTTCAAAGATTGACCGAGCTCCGATTGTTCGTACAACCATCATTACTGCGATTCTTTCAGCAAGCCTTGTCATAGTTGATAAGTACATGCAGACCTGGAAGCCATATATGCAGACTGATGCGATTAACTATCGTCCAGTCCCAACCGTTGGTCAGCGAAATGATCTGCTCGATTCCAGCGATTTCTGGATTTCAAGCCTGGATGTTATTACCCACTTATTCTTACCAACACTTGCTCTAACCTTGATCGGATTTGCCGGATACATTCGATTCGCTCGTGGAACCTTGCTTGAGGTTCTTAATCAGGACTATATCCGTACTGCACGTGCTAAAGGTTTATCAGAGCGCACGGTCATTATGCGCCACGCATTCCGCAACACAATGATTCCGATGGCAACAATTTTGGTGGCAGATTTTGCCGGCGTTGTTGGTGGCGCATTTATTACCGAGAGCGTCTTTGCCTGGTCAGGTATGGGAACTTTGGCGCTCCAAGGTATTCGCAGCCAAGACCTTAATCTTTTGATGGGTGTCTTCTTTATTACAGCAACTATGGCGGTCTTAGCTAACTTTGTCGCAGATTTACTGTACTCAGCCTTAGACCCTCGTATTCGAGTAGGAAGTGGTGCATAACGATGGCACGCAAATCAAAAGCTAGCGTCGAATCTACCGAAGTCCTATCTGGTGAAAATGCAATCCAAAATAAAGAGATTGAAGGCTTAAGCCAGGGCCAGATTGTTCGTAAGCGTTTCTTCCGTCACCGTGCAGCGGTGATCTCACTTGTAACTTTGATTGTAATTGTGATTATGGCATTTACCGCTTTAGATTTTAGATTATTTGGAATTTGGCGCGTACCAGGTTGGTGGCGTTGGACACCAGAAGATCTACCAGAGCTACGTTTTGGTGATTGTCCAAATGACACAGTTGGCTGCCCAACAATTTCATTCATGCCCAAGTTTTTAGGTGGGCATGGCATTGGATTAGGCAGACACCCATTTGGTCAGGATGACATTGGTCGCGACTTCTTCGCGCTCGTGATGAAAGGAACTCAACGTTCAATCTCCGTTATGGTGATCATCGGCTCAATCGGTGCAACTCTTGGAGTAATCGTTGGGTCAATTGCTGGTTTCTATCGCGGCCGCATCGATGCAATCCTGATGCGCTTTGTAGATTTCATGATCACAATTCCTGTAATTATTATCGGTTCAGTTATCGGTTACCGCTACGGAAACCTCGGGGCTACATTCCTAGCGTTATTGCTTGGTTTATTTGCCTGGACCGGCCTTTCACGTTTAGTGCGTGGAGAGTTCTTATCTCTTCGTGAACGCGAGTTTGTCGATGCCGCCCGTGTCGCTGGTGCAACAAACAAACGCATCATCTTTAAGCACATCCTGCCTAACGCAGTGGGTGTCATCATCGTTTCCGTGACCCTGTTGCTTTCAGGTGCGATCCTGCTTGAAACAGCTCTTAGCTACATCGGCTTTGGTGTTGTTCCACCAGATGTTTCATTGGGACTTTTGATTAGCCAGTACCAGGACTCATTTACAACCCGTCCATGGCTCTTCTGGTACCCAGGTCTATTTATTATCTCAATTGCTCTAAGCATTAACTTTATTGGCGATGGATTGCGCGATGCATTTGACCCACGTCAACGTCGTCGCATCTCTAAGAAAGAGCGCCAAGATTCAGCAACAGCTAAGAAGTTGGCACAAGCCAATGATTAATTCCTTAGATAAAGACAGCTGCTGCCCCGAGCAGGATCAGTGCTGCGAGAATGTAGAAGCCGGTGTTATCGGTAATGATTTCAAACTCGCTAGCAGCACCGGGAATGAAGTTCTTCTTTCTGATCTTGGCCATGTAAGCGCAGACTCCCGAATCACTTTTAAGCGAGTCACCCACACGACGCGGAGCATCAGCACCGGGAAGAAGATCAGTACTGTGCATTCTTCGACTGTGTCGACCACTCGGAGCTGGAGCGGCCCAAGCGTAGAAACTCTCACCTCTAATCTGGATGGACATGCTGTACTTGGTTTCGATCTCCTCAACCAGATCCCACGTAGCGGTGATCTCTTTGGTTGGGTTAATGATCTTGATGCCCTCATCGAAGAGAAGAACGTAGGGCTTAAGGAAGAGCAGGTAAGAACCGAAAGCACCTGCACCGCAAATTCCAATGGTGAGCAGAAGATCGCCGCCGAAGAAAAGGGTTTGAATAATAAAGCCGACAAAGAAAGCGATAAGGATCCAGCCACTTGCGATTGCGCTTCCGGGTCTGAACTTTTCACTATTAGTCATTCCGCAAGTTTCTCACAGATGGGGTCAACCAAATGAGTAAGCCAGTCTTAGAGATCAAGGATTTTAATGTTGATTTCTGGGTAGATGGAGTTTGGTACCCAGCTGTTATCGGTATGAACCTTTCACTAGAGCCAGGAAAGGTAACCGCGATAGTTGGCGAATCCGGTTCAGGTAAGTCAACAACAGCTCTTGGTTTGATGTCGCTATTGGCATCAAATGCTCGCATGTCTGGATCTGTAAAGGTTAAGGATCAAGAGATGCTTAACGCAAAAGCGATTACTCTTCGCAAGTTCCGCGGTAAAGAGGTTGCTTATATTTTCCAGGAGCCAATGACAGCGCTCAACCCTATCTACACAATCGGATTCCAGATTATGGAAACCCTTCGTAACCACTTTGATATGGGTCCAAAAGAGGCACATGCACGTGCACTAGAGCTGATTACATTGGTTGATATCCCAGATCCAGAAAAATCAATAGAAAAGTATCCGCACCAGCTTTCAGGTGGTCAGCGCCAACGCGCAATGATCGCGCAAGCACTTGCATGTGATCCAGGTTTGCTGGTTGCCGATGAGCCAACAACGGCGCTGGATGTAACTGTTCAAGCTGAAATCCTCGATTTGATGCGTGGCTTAAAGGACAAGCTCAACTCAGCAATACTTTTGATTACCCATGATATGGGTGTTGTTGCAGATATGGCTGACCAGATCCTTGTTATGAAGGATGGAATCACAGTTGAGACTGGAACAGCGGATCAGATTTTTAATAAGCCGCAACATCCATATACACAGCAGTTATTAGGCGCGGTGCCAAAACTGGGATCATCAAAGAGGCGTGAACTTCCATACAAGGAAAGTGCAAAGCCAGCACCAGTATTGAAGTTAGAAAATGTCACCATTGAGTATCCAAAGCGTGGACGAATCCCTGCATTTGTTGCAGCTAAGCACATCAACCTCGAAATCTATCCAGGTGAAATCTTGGGACTGGTAGGTGAATCGGGTTCAGGTAAGACAACTGTTGGTCGTGCATCAATCGGATTACTTCCAATTAAGGAAGGTTCGCTCGAGATTGTTGGCAAGGACATTAGCCATGCAACTCAAAAGGAACTCTTTGCAATCCGTCGTCACACCGGAATTGTTTTCCAAGATCCGGCCAGCTCACTTAACCCTCGTCTTCCAATCGGTGAATCAATTGGTGAGCCATTGTTCTTGGCAGGTTTGGCAAAGGGTGCCGATCTTGCACATAAGGTTGAGGATCTTTTGGACCAAGTGGAGCTGCCACGAAGTTATCGCAACCGTTACCCACATGAGCTTTCAGGTGGACAGCGTCAGCGGGTAGGTATTGCACGTGCACTTGCACTTACTCCAGATCTTTTGATCGCCGATGAACCAACATCTGCTTTGGATGTTTCTGTGCAAGCTCGATTCCTTGAGCTTTTGCAAGAGCTTCAGAGCAAGTTGAACTTTGCATGCTTGTTTATCTCTCACGACTTGGCAGTTGTTGACATCCTGTCGCACCGAATTGCTGTTATGCAAAATGGTGTGCTTGTTGAAGTTGGCGATCGTGACCAGATCTTGAAGAACCCTAAAAACGATTACACCAAGCGCCTTATTTCAGCTGTTCCTGTGCCAGATCCAAAGGAGCAGAGGATTCGTCGCGAGGCCCGTTTAGCACTTAAGAAGTAGCCATTATGGATCTAGACCTACTGGTCTTTGGCCTTGACCTAGTTTCAACCTTTGCCTTTGCTTTGGTGGGAGCACGAGTGGCTGCAAGCAAAGGTTTAGATTACGGCGGCATCCTCTTTATAGCCGCGATCGCATCAATCTCTGGTGGAACATTGCGTAACCTGTTTGTGGGCGAGCAACCACCTTGGATTCAATACCCATGGTTATTTATCCCGATCATCGCTGCATTTTTGATCACTATCGCCATGGGGAGGACGCAAGATGTCGGCCGTTTTGCTTTGTCTCTGGATACTTTGGGGCTAGCGGTTGCAACGGTCTCTAGTGTGCAGTACGCATTGTCTAATGATGCGCCACTTGCAGCAGCTGCAGTTCTCGGATTCATTGGTGCGGTTGCTGGTGGGTTGTTCCGAGACATCATGTGCCAAACAGAGCCGGTCTTGTTGCACCGCGAAACCATTGGAACGTCATGTCTTTCCGGTGCGATTGCTTACCTGGCCCTGAATGCTTTTGAATTGAATGAGCCGCTCATTGCAGCGATCGCCGGTCTCGTAGTTGTTGTGGTCCGCGAGCTATCAATCAAGTACAACTGGAACCTGCCCAAGGTGGTAAAGAACCCTTAATCTCTAGCTTGTCCGCTGCGGTGCAGGTATCGGCCCAAGAAATCCGCCTTCAGATCGGCAAAGTTTCCATCAAGAAGCGCCTGACGCATCTGATCAACCAATCGAAGGATAAATCTTTCATTGTGAATCGTTGCCAAGGTCGCGCTAATAATTTCCCTTCCGCGGAACACATGGTGCATATAAGCCCGTGTGTAGTGCGTACAGGTATAACAGTCACATTGGCTGTCAATGGGGTTGAAATCCCGCTTAAAACGGCTGTTAGATAGGTTAAAACGCCCCTCCATCGAGTACACAGCGCTGGTTCGTGCAATTCTGCTCGCTAATACGCAATCAAAGGTGTCACACCCATTTTCAACGCCAACAAAGAGATCTTCCGGCGCCCCAATTCCAAGTAAGTGACGGGGTTTATTTTCAGGCAGGATCTGATTGACCCAGGAAACAATTGTTCCCAGTTGTCCCTTGTCCAATGCCCCACCGATTCCAAAGCCATCAAAGGATTGGCCATTGGATTCCATAGAACCCAGATCTGTCGCCGCTTTTTTCCGAAGATCCTCATATTGAGCACCCTGAATAACGCCGAATAATGCTTGGTATGGCTTTCCCACTCGCTCATCGGTAAGTCGCTTGTGTTCATCAAGGCATCGGATCGCCCAGGCAAAGGTTCGCTCCATCGCTAACTCTTGATAGGTGCGGGTGTTGTGCAAGGTGGTGCACTCATCAAAGGCAAACATGATGTCAGCACCGATTTGATGTTGTACCTGCATAGAAACTTCGGGGGTAAAGCGATGCATCGATCCATCAAGATGACTCTTGAAAGTCACACCTTCATCATCAACATGGGCTAAGCGATCCTTGTTGCCGGCGATCACATCATCATGGCGGGTTGTCTGCGCATCCATCGCTAAAACTTTTTTAAAACCAACACCTAAAGACAAGACCTGAAAGCCACCAGAGTCGGTAAAGGTTGGTCCTGGCCAATTCATGAATTTTGCTAGCCCACCAGCCTCATCCAGTACATCTGGGCCGGGTTGTAAATACAGATGATATGCATTTGCTAACACAGCTTGGGCACCTAAATCCTTCATGGATTCTGGCAACACCGATTTAATCGTTGCCTTTGTTCCTACCGGAATAAAGGCTGGGGTTTGAATCGGCCCATGAGGGGTATTGATAGTTCCAACACGTGCCATGGAATTACCGTCGGCGTGCTGAATATCAAATGAAAAACTCAAAGGACTACCAAATCTGAACTCGAGATTGTTCATCAAGCCACAAAGCATCAGTTTCGGTGACGCCAAAAGCCTCATAGAATGGAGTGAAGTTCTTTACGATTTGATTGCAGCGAAATTCCGCAGGTGAGTGCGGATCAGTTGCGATTCGACGGCGCATCTCTTCGGGACGCACCTTTGCGCGCCACACCTGGGCCCATGACAACATCAAACGTTGCTCGCCGGTAATTCCTTCTATGACAGGAGATGGCTCTCCACCCAAGGAAATTTGATACGCCTTGTAAGCAATTGTGAGGCCGCCAAGGTCACCGATGTTTTCACCGATAGTAAGAGCACCATTGACATTTACATCGGGTGCTTCCTCTGGCTTGAGGGCATCGTATTGCGCGATTAACGCCTTAGTGCGCTCCTCAAATGCTGCGCGATCTGCATCTGTCCACCAGTTGTTCAGTGCACCATCGCCATCATACTTAGAGCCTTGATCATCAAAGCCGTGGCCGATCTCATGGCCAATAATGGCGCCGATTGCTCCGTAATTAACCGCGTCATCATGATCTAATCCAAAAAATGGTGGCTGCAAGATTGCGGCCGGGAAAACGATCTCATTCATCACCGGGTTGTAATAGGCGTTAACGGTCTGTGGAGCCATGTGCCACTCATCGCGGTCTACCGGCTTTCCAATTTTGGAAAGTTCATGATCTCGTTGGAACTTAATAACTCGACCCACATTGCCATACAGATCATCAGGGGTTGTCTGCAAAGCGCTGTAATCACGCCACTTATCAGGGTAGCCAATCTTGGGGCGGAACTTGCCCAGCTTTTCTAACGCCTTTACCTTGGTGGCAGGGCTCATCCAGGCAAGCTCATTAATGCTGACGCGGTAGGCCTCGATCAAATTAGCAACAAGCTTTTCCATGCGGGCCTTGGCCTCAGCCGGAAAGTACTGCTGGACGTAGACCTTGCCAACTGCTTCGCCCAGTGAGCCTTCGATCATGGAAACAGCACGCTTCCAGCGCTCGCGAAGTTCTGGCGTTCCAGACAATGTCTTTCCAAAGAAGGCAAAGTTTTCATTAACAAACTCATCTGAAAGGTAAGGAGCAGCCCCACTGATGATGTGCCACTTCATCCACGCCTTCCAGTCGGCAAGGTCAAAGGCGGCCAGGATTGAATTAAGCCCTTCAAAAAATGATGGTTGTTGGACGATGACAGAGTCCAATACAACGGCTGGGATTTCGCCGGCAGTTAAGTAGAGGTTCCAATCAAAAGCTGGCATCAATGCGGTTATTTCAGCTCGAGTCATCTTGTTATAGGTCAGGGTCGCATCGCGATCTTTGACCTGGTCCCAATGATGGCTAGCGATGCTGGTTTCAAGGGCCATAACCTTGGCCGCCAACTCTGCACCGTTGGCAATTCCTGCTAGATCAAACATCTTTGTAACATGGGCAAGGTAAGCAGCGCGAATATCTGCATACTTTTCATCACGATAGTACGCCTCATCAGGCAGTGAAATTCCACCTTGCTGCAGGTACATGATGTTGGTGGATGCATCTTTCATATCGGCATAAATGAAGGTTCCAAAAATTCCTGACAATCCACGAGCTTCCAGCTGTGAAAGGGTGGAGGTGAAATCCTGCAGCGAGGTAATGGAATCAACCTCTGCTAACTCGCCAGCGATGGGAGAGCAGCCCTTTGCATTCACAGCATCAGCTGCCATAAAGGAGGCGTAGATATTGCTGATCTTTATGGCCTCATCTGAACCAGATGCACCTTCAATAATTTCTCGAACACGTGCCTCAGATTGGATACGAAGGGTGATGAAGGCGCCATCGGTTGCTCGGTCGGCGGGGATGACTGCGGTTTTGAGCCACTGGCCGTTGAAGTGACGGTAGAGATCATCCTGTGGTCGAACAGATGAATCCTGATGTGTGAAATCCAAACCAGCTTTACTCAAACTCACAAAGTGCTCCTTTAAGAAATGGTGATAAAAGTAGTTGAAGCTTCAACCTTTGCCGTAGACTGCACTCATGGCACGTGAAAACGCTACCGCACCTAGGTGGCTCAACCCCACTGAAATGAAGGCTTGGCGACGGTACATCATCGCTAGCCGCCGCCTTCTGGAAGCGTTGGACGCAGATCTAGATGCCCATGAATTATCGATGCCAGATTATGAAATCTTGGTTCAACTCAGCGACGCTCCAGATCGAAGTATGAGAATGAGCGAACTAGCTGCCAACGCTTTGTTATCCCGCTCCCGTCTATCACACCGGATGAAGGTCATGGAGAAAGCGGGCTGGGTTCGCCGAGAGCCATGCCCAGGTGACAAAAGAGGGTACTTCGCGGTGATGACCCCTAAGGGGTGGAAGGCGATCGTTGCCGCTGCACCAGATCATGTCGAAAGTGTTCGCAATCGATTTATGGATCACTTATCAAAGAGCGATCAACAAACTTTGGCAGAAATTTTTGAGCGTATCGAAGAGTCTTTGCGTAAAGAAACCATTGCGGAAAAATAATTACATAATTAGAAAAACTGCATAAAAAAACCCGCCACATAGAGTGGCGGGTTTTTTAATAAGCTGAAGGGCTTTACTTAGCCTTCTTTGCTGCCTTCTTGCGGCGCTTCTTTGGAGCTGCTGCTGGAGCTGCTGCCTTCTTGCGGCGCTTCTTTGGAGCTGCAGCCTTCTTAGCTGCTGCCTTCTTGCGACGCTTTGGAGCTGCCTTCTTAGCTGCTGCCTTCTTGCGACGCTTTGGAGCTGCCTTCTTAGCTGCTGCCTTCTTGCGACGCTTTGGAGCTGCCTTCTTAGCTGCTGCCTTCTTGCGACGCTTCTTTGGTGCTGCTGCTACTGCAGCTGCCTTCTTACGGCGCTTCTTTGGAGCAGCTGGTGCTGCTGCCTTCTTACGGCGCTTCTTTGGTGCTGCTTTCTTTGCTGCGGCCACGTACTTCTCCTATCGGAATGGTTCGGATCCGTCACCCAAACCTGTTCGTGGATAAGCGTGACATCAATTGGTCAAAAATGCCAACATTTTGTGAGAAAAAATTTAGTGCGTGTCGCAAATTAATATTTATATTTTTTTATGCATTTGTGAAAATTTCACCACTTTTTATTTCGCACATCATTGGAAATCTTGAAATCTGCCGAAAATCCCGCAAATTGATGTCAAGTTATGAATTCTCGCCCTCTGGTTGAGGGTTTGAGCGTAATTTTTCCGCCATTTTCTGATTTTCGAGGCCATATTTGTTGGTTCTGATGTCAAATTTTCGAAAATCTGGGAGAAAACTGGCCAGTAATACGACCACAATCACACAGATAATTCCACCACTAGTTACCGAAATACTTAAGGTAGTGGCCGCTGCCATTGATGCGGCTCGCATCTGACCGGCCAATGGCCCTAATGAATATGACAGCAATTCGATTCCTGCCAACCGTCCGCGCAAATTGTCGGGGATTGTTTGGTTCCACATCGCAGATCTAAAGAGCGCGCTGATCATGTCGGAGGCCCCGGCCAGAGTCAGAAATAACAGCACCAGCCATAGGTAATTGGTTGCTCCCGACAGTGCGATCGCTACCCCCCATCCAATCGCCGCCCACATTATTGCTCGCCCATAGAGGTGAACATTTTTCATCCAACCACTGGTCAAGGTAATTGCGATGGAGCCAACCGTTCCGGCGGCGTACAACAAACCTAGGGCCCATGGGGCGCCAAGTTGATCTGCCCAAAATGGAATTAACGCTGTTGGCATTGCAAAAAACATCGCTGCTAAATCAATGAGGTAGGTGCCCAGAAGATCCTTTCTACTGAAGGCGTATTTAACTCCATCAATAAGTGCTGACAGAGATGGGGCTTCAGCCTCGTGGGATGGCGGAATCTTTCGCATAAAGGCGATTAATGCGATTGAGATTACAAAGGTTGCAATGTCTGCGGCGTAACCAACAGTTACTGAATATGTCGAAATTAATATTCCACCAATTGCAGGGCCCACAATTACTCCGACCTGCCAACGAAGACTCATTAAAGCAGCAGCTGCGGTCATGTCCTCATGATCAACTAGCCGCGGCAAGGCGGCCTGCATCGCTGGTTGACGCAAACCACTCGTGGCGGCAAACAGGCCAGAGACTATGTAAATCAATAACAAATTGGGCGAATCCATCATTGAGTTAATCAGCAGCATTGCAGTAAATAAAAGACTAAGCGCCTCGGTTACCCAGATCATTTTTTTACGATCCAGGGCATCGGCCAAGACACCGCCATACAAACCGAAGATGACTAGCGGGAGGATCTCAACCAAGCCGCTGATAGCAACAGCAACATACGAGTCGGTTAGCTCTTTGATCTGAAAAGGCACTGCAACGTAGGTGATCATCGAGCCGAAGTACGAGATCAAACCAGCAGCCCATAGCAGTGAAAAGTCTTTGGACTTTCTCAAGGGGGCTAGATCAATTGCAAAATTGGCCATTGACCAACCTTAGTTCTTTATGGCACTAGTTGAAGCTTTGGGCCGCGGTAGGGAAGTTGCCTGCACGAACATCATCGGCAAACTCCATTGTCGCTGCCAACATTTCAGCACGTAGATTGCGATACGCCTTTGCTAATTTGGGGGCTTTCTTGGTGATACCCATCAGATCGGTCCACACTAAAACCTGGGCATCGCAATTAACTCCAGCACCAATGCCGACAGTTGGAATTGAAAGGGCGGCGGTAATTCTGGCTGCTAACTCTTTCGGAACTAATTCAAGAACTATCGCAAAAGCACCAGCTGCCTCAAGTGCAAGTGCTGCTTCCACAATTGCATCTCCATCGGTACGACCCTGGACTCGGTACCCGCCAAGTTGATGCATCGATTGTGGAGTTAGACCTAAGTGGCCCATCACCGGAATACCGCTGGCAACTAACTTTTTAACGGTTTCAGTGTGTGCACCCTCTAGCTTTACCGCCATCACACCAGACTCTTTGAAAAATCGAATCGATGTGGCAAGGGCTAATTCTGCTGAAGCCTCGTACGAGCCAAAGGGCAGATCTGCCACAACCAATGCCCGCTTAGAACCGCGAACAACGGCGCGGGCCAATGGAATTAACTCATCCACGGTGACCGGAATTGTGTTTTCTTCACCTAAGAAATTGTTGCCGGCGCTATCGCCAACCAGAAGTACAGGAATGCCCGCCTCATCAAAGATCTCTGCGGTCATCGATTCGTAGGCGGTGAGCATCGCCCATTTTTCACCGCGCTTTTTTGCTGCAGCAAGATCGACGATTGTGACCCGTCGGTGCACCGCACCGCCGTATAAAGATTCCCCATTAATAGGTGTCATTGCTTCCTCTCCTCGAAGCCGCCTGAGCAGTCCCCGGGTACATGGAAAAGGGTACCCCCGTTACACTTGAAAAATGAAGTTGCGCGTAGCTCTTGCCCAAATCAACCCAACGGTTGGAGATCTTGCGGGTAACGCTGGGCTGATTGCAGACTCAGTCAAAAGCGCCAAGGCACAGGGTGCCAATCTGGTTGTTTTTCCCGAAATGATTGTGACTGGCTACCCGGTTGAAGATCTAGCGTTGCGTCCATCCTTTCAAGTAGCCAGCATCAGTGCGGTTCAGGAAATCGCAGCCAGCATTACTGGCGACATAGTGGCCGTTGTTGGTTACTTAGGCCGCTCATCAAAAGAATCTGGCCCGCAAAACTCGGTTGCCGTTATTCATGATGGAAAGATCAGGGCGACATATGTAAAACGTCACTTGCCCAATTACGGAGTCTTTGATGAGTTCCGAAACTTTGTGGCAGGGGATCAAAGCCTTGTGGTGCGTATTCACGGAGTCGATGTTGCAGTTGCGATCTGTGAAGATATTTGGCACTCACTAGATGCCATAGCATCTAGAACACCTGGGCTACTAGTTGTTCCTAATGGATCACCTTTTGAACGCAACAAAGATGATGTGCGC